>NZ_JBEZKG010000008.1:0-36879 GCF_040651535.1 Streptomyces sp. NPDC048420 | reverse complement strand
GCTGCGAGCCGGACCAGGTCGACGACCGCCGGGAGGCCGGGCCCGGCCTGCGGACTACGGCCTCGTTCGACCGGGAGGCTCAGCCGGCCCATCCGCGGTACCCGAGCCGGTCAACGCCCGCAACGGACCCGGCCACCGGACCACGGAACGCACACCGACCACCCACACACCGGGCCCGAGCCACGGACCGCGACCTCACCCGGCCGGAAAGAGGACCTGCCCGCGCGAGACAGACGGTCGGCGCCGTCCCTGGACCGCGAGGCAGGGGCGGAGCGACGGGCGCCGACAAGCCTGGTGGGGATCGCGACGCCGCCAGGCAGGCCAGACGGGGCAGTTGGCCGGGTCGGCGCTCCACGCCCCGTACCCCGCGCTCCGGGTCGCCGACGGCGACAGCCCCCGGGAACGGCCGAACGCCGCCCTACGACACCCTCGTAGACCAGGGAGAATCACCCCAGACCACAGAGAGGACGGAGCGACGTGAGCGGCCTCGCCGAGAGTCAGCCGAAGCAGACGTCTGCCCTGCGGGGCCGGCCGCGCAGTGAGGCGGTGGAGCGGTCCATCATCGAGGCCGTCATCGCACTGCTGGAGGACGGCGTACCGCTCGCGGAGCTGTCCATCGAGCGCATCGCGCGTACCGCCGGCGTCGGCAAGGCCACCATCTACCGTCGCTGGAACGGCAAGGAGGAGCTCTTCGTCGACGTCGTACGCACGTCCGAACCGCCGGACCCCGAACTCCCGGGCACCTCGATGCGCGACGATCTCGTGGCGTTCCTCGAACAGTTGCGCCAGCGCGGTCTGATGACCCGTTCCTCGGCGCTGCTGCACAGCGTGTTCGCCCAGATGAAGAGCAGCCCGAAGGTCTGGGACGCCTACCACACGCTCGTCGTCACGCCCCGGCGGCAGAAGCAGATCGACATCCTGCGCCGCGGCCAGGCGAACGGCGAACTCCGCACGGACGTCGATGTCGAGCTGCTCAACGACCTGATCGTCGGCCCCATGCTGTTCCGCACCATCATGCAGCCGAACGCGGCCCTGCCCGAGGGGCTCTCGGAGCAGATCGTCGACAGTGTGCTCGAAGGGCTACGACCCGTCAGTTCCTAGCCCCCGGCCCGAGTGTGCGCGTTTCGTCACAGAGGGCGCTTTCCCCACCGGGATCCGGAACTCGGGCCGCCGACTTGTACGTCATCGCCCCCGTACGGTCGTCATGGGACGACGAGACGGGAGCCGATCATCCCCTAGGGTCGTACGGGGTGTCTGACACCCCACGGCAACGGGGTGAACGGTGTGCACGGCAGGTAGTGAGGCGACGGTATGGCGCAGCAGGCGTACGTGACGGAGACGGCGGACGGCGGCTCGGGACCCGAGCGCCAAAGAGGCCGGTTCCGGCGCCTGCTCGGCAACGCGGTCTCCGGCTGGCGCGGTGACCGCCGGATCTGGCGCCGCGGCATCGTCCTCGCCGCGCTCGCCGTGATCGTCGCGTTGGTGATGCTGCTGCACGCGCAGATCCCGAACGCGGTCGGCAACCTCGGCAGCCTCACGGAGACCTTCCTGCCCTGGATCGGCGTGTTCGTACCGCTGCTCCTCGTGCTCGCCCTGGTGCGCAGGTCGGCGACCGCCCTGATCGCGGTGCTGCTGCCCGCGGCCGTGTGGCTGAACCTCTTCGGCGGGCTGCTGTCCGACAAGAACGGCACCGGCGGCGACCTCACGGTGGCCACCCACAACGTCAACGCCGAGAACGCCGACCCCGCCGGCACCGCCCGGGACGTGGCCGCCTCCGGCGCGGACGTGGTCGCCCTGGAGGAGCTGACCACGACGGCCGTACCGGTGTACGAGAAGGCGCTGGCGTCGACGTACAGGTACCACGCGGTCGAGGGCACCGTCGGGCTGTGGAGCAAGTATCCGCTGACCGGCGTCAAGGCGGTCGACATCAAGCTGGGCTGGACCCGGGCCATGCGGGCCACGGTGACCGCGCCGGACGGACAGGTCGCGGTCTACGTCGCCCACCTGCCCTCCGTACGGGTGAAGTTGGCGGCCGGGTTCACCGCCCGCCAGCGCGACAAGAGCGCCAACGCGCTCGGCGAGGCCATCGCGGACGAGAAGCTCCCGCGCAAGATCCTGCTCGGCGATCTCAACGGCACGATGAACGACCGCGCGCTGAACGCCGTCACCTCCCAGATGCGCTCCACCCAGGGCGCGGCCGGCAGCGGCTTCGGGTTCAGCTGGCCGGCGTCGTTCCCGATGGCGCGGATCGACCAGATCATGGTGCAGGGCATCGACCCGGTGAGCTCGTGGACGCTGCCCGCGACCGGCAGCGACCATCTGCCGGTGGCGGCGCGTGTGAACATCGCCACGTCCTCGTAACCCGCCGGGACCCCGTTGGAATACCGGGCCGGGGAGGCTTTGTTCCGTACTTGAACATAAGCTCGTACGGAACTCCGCTCTCCCCTGAAAGGCTCGGCTCTTCTATGCCCTTGGCCCTGCTCGCACTGGCCGTCGGCGCTTTTGGTCTCGGCACCACCGAATTCGTGATGATGGGCCTGCTGCCCGACGTCGCCGACGACCTGAACATCTCGATCCCCACCGCGGGTCACCTGGTCTCGGCGTACGCGCTGGGCGTGGTGATCGGCGCCCCGCTGCTCGCCGCGGTCACCGCCCGGATGTCCCGCCGCAAGGTCCTCATCGGTCTGATGGGACTGTTCGTGGTCGGCAACGCGGCCTCCGCCTTCGCCCCCGGCGAGTACGCGCTGCTCGCGGCCCGCTTCGTGAGCGGTCTGCCGCACGGCGCCTTCTTCGGTGTCGGCGCGGTCGTCGCCACCGGCATGGTGGCGCCGGAACGCAAGGCCCGCTCGGTCTCCCTGATGTTCCTCGGCCTGACCCTCGCCAACATCGCGGGCGTGCCCGTCGCCACCCTCATGGGCCAGCACTTCGGCTGGCGCGCGACCTTCCTCGGCGTCAGCGCGATCGGCCTGGCGGCGATAGCCTCGCTGGCCCTGCTGATCCCGCACGACCACGCGCACGCGCCCGCCGTGGGCCTGCGCCGCGAACTGGTCGCGCTGAAGTCGGTCCCGGTCTGGCTGGCCCTCGGCACCACGGTCGCGGGCTTCGGCGCGCTGTTCGCCGCGTACAGCTACATCACGCCGATGCTCACGGACTCCGCCGGATACGCCGACTCCAGCGTCACGCTGCTCCTCGCCCTGTTCGGCGTGGGCGCGACGGCGGGCAACCTGCTCGGCGGGCGCCTGGCCGACCACTCGCTGCGCGGCACCCTGTTCGGCGGTCTGACCTCGCTGGTCGCGGTCCTCGCCCTGTTCCCAGTGCTGATGTCCGCGCAGTGGAGCGCGGCGGTGGCGGTGGTCCTGCTGGGCACGGCGGCCTTCGTCACCGGCTCCCCGCTCCAGCTGATGGTCATGGAGAAGGCCTCCGCGGCCCCCTCCCTGGCCTCCTCCGCCAACCAGGCCGCCTTCAACCTCGCCAACGCCGGCGGCGCATGGATCGGCGGCCTCGCCCTGGCCGCGGGCCTCGGCGTGACCTCCCCCGCCGTGACGGGAGCCGGCCTGGCCGTGCTCGGCCTCGGCGTCGCCGGGGTCGCGGCGGTCGTGGACCGGCGGCACGTGGGGACGCGGTCCGGCCGGGAACGGCTGGTCGCCTCGCATGTGCCGGAGCACGCGGAGGCAGTGCGCCACTGAGCGGTCGTACGACCAAGGGGGGCGCCCGGTGATAACCGGGCGCCCCCCTTCGCTCACCCCATCACCTCCCGCGCCACGTCCGGGAACGCGGCCGGTCGGCCTGGGGGTGCACCCGCACGCAGCGGTATGAGAGACACCTGGACCTGGCCCGACATACGCGTCAGCGTCCCCCGGGGGTGGCCCGCGCCGGGTCTGTCGGCGGACTGTAGGTCCCTGTCGGCGACCTGTCGGTGGTTTGTCGGTGGGGGCTGACACCGTCCTTTCCATGACGCGAATCGACAAGAACCCCAAGGGCGGGAACACCGCCGTATCCGTGCGGGGGCTGGTCAAGCACTACGGCGAGACCAAGGCGCTGGACGGTGTCGACCTGGAGGTGCGCGAGGGCACCGTGATGGGTGTGCTCGGGCCGAACGGCGCCGGCAAGACCACCCTCGTCCGCATCCTGTCCACCCTCCTGACCCCCGACGCCGGGCAGGCGACCGTCGCCGGTTACGACGTCCTGCGCCAGCCCCGCCAGCTGCGGCGGGTGATAGGGCTCACCGGGCAGTACGCCTCGGTGGACGAGAAGCTGCCCGGCTGGGAGAACCTGTACATGATCGGGCGGCTGCTCGACCTGCCCCGCAAGGACGCCCGCGCCCGGGCCGACGAGCTGCTGGAGCGGTTCTCGCTGACGGACGCCGCGAAGCGCCCGGCGAGCACCTACTCCGGCGGTATGCGCCGCCGCCTCGACCTCGCCGCCTCGATGATCGGCCGGCCCCAGGTGCTCTTCCTTGACGAGCCGACCACCGGCCTCGACCCGCGCACCCGCAACGAGGTGTGGGACGAGGTCAAGCGGATGGTCGGGGACGGCGTCACCGTCCTGCTGACCACCCAGTACATGGAGGAGGCCGAGCAGCTCGCCTCCGAGCTGACCGTCGTGGACCACGGCAAGGTCATCGCCGACGGCGCCATCGAGGAGCTGAAGGCGAAGGTCGGCGGGCGCTCGCTGCGGGTACGGCCCGTCGACCCGATGCAGCTGCGGCCGCTGGCCGGGTGGATCGACGAGCTCGGCATCACCGGGCTCGCCACCAGCGCCGTGGACACCGAGGGCGGCACCGTCGTCGTCCCGATCCTCAGCGACGAGCAGCTGACCGCCGTGGTCGGCGCGGTCACCGCACGCGGGGTCACCCTCTCCTCCATCACCACCGAACTGCCCAGCCTGGACGAGGTGTTCCTGTCCCTCACCGGCCACCGCGCCAGTGCCCCGCAGGACCCCACGCCCACCACCGACACCCGCGAGGAGGTCGCCGTATGAGCGCCGCAACCGCCACCCTCACGGACGCCGACGCCCGGATCCCGCTGCGCGGGCACCTGAGGCACACCGGCGCCCTCGTCCGCCGCAACCTGCTGTGGATCCGGCAGGACCCCGAGTCGATGTTCGACGCGCTGCTGATGCCGGTCGTCTTCACCCTGCTGTTCGTGTACGTCTTCGGCGGCTCGATCGGACAGGCCCTGGGCGGCGGACAGGACGGCTACGTCCAGTACGTCATCCCGGGCATGATCGCGATGATGAGCATGACGCTCTCCCAGGGCGTCGGCACCGGCTTCAGCCAGGACTTCAACTCCGGTGTCATGGACCGGTTCCGGTCGCTGCCGATCGGGCGCGGCTCGGTGCTCTTCGCGAAGATCTCGGTGGAGCTGCTGCGGATGCTGTTCGCGACCACCGTGCTGATGATCGTCGCCCTCCTCGTCGGCTTCGACATCAACCACTGGGCCGGACTGTTCGCGGCGGTCGGACTGTCCGCCGTGTTCGCCTCCTCGATCATGTGGGTGTTCCTCACCCTGGGCGTGATCCTGAAGAACGCGCAGTCCGTGCAGGCGATGGGCTTCCTGGTGCTGTTCCCGCTCCAGTTCGGCTCGTCGATCTTCGCGCCGACCAACTCCATGCCGGGCTGGCTCCAGCACTTCACCGACTACAACCCGCTGTCCACCCTCGCGGACGCGGCCCGCGGACTGATGGTGGGCGGCCCGGTCGCGCACGACCTGTGGGTCACGCTCGGCTGGTCGGCGGCGATCACCGCGGTGGCGGCACCGTACGCCATCCACAAGTTCCGTACCAAGAACTGAAGTTCGGCTTCGGTGCGCGTCACACCAGGGCGGCGGCCTCCTGCGGGGAGAGGCCGCCGCCCTCCGCGTACGCCGACTCGTAGGCCTCGTCGCCGAGCACCGCGCGCAACGACCGCTCGGCCATAACCCGCACCTCACGCTCCACGCCCGTCGGGACATGGCTCGACGGCAGCAGCGCGTCCCCGGCCGCGAGGCAGTGGGCGCCGTCCCGGGCCCGCTCCCCGCCGTCGATCCCGGCGAGGGCGATCGCCGCGGTGCGCAGATACATGGTGCGCATATGGGGGGCGATGGTCAGGGCCAGCGGGTCCTCGGACTTCTCCAGTGCCCGACGGGTCAGCGTCAGACACTCCTCGTAGCAGCCGTCCATCGCCTCCAGCCAGGCCTCGGAGCCGAGGATGAAGGCGTCGAAGATGACGAAGTGAGCGATGCCGAACTGCTGGCGCAGCAGCCGGAGTTGCTCGCGTGCCTCGGGAATGCGGCCGGTCATGCCGAGCCGGCCCGCGAGGAACATCCGGGCGGCGGGCATCGCCTCGTTGCGGGCGCCGTCCCGGTCGGCGATCACCTCACGCAGCAGGGATTCGCCGCGCTCGGTCTCCCCCGTCTCCAGCAGCGTGCTGCCGAGCCGGGCGTTGAGCACCGACTTCTGGGCGCGGGCACCGAGCTGTTCGGCCCGCTCGATCGCCCTCTCGTAGTCGTCGGCGGCCGCACGCCACTCGCCCTTGCGCTCATGAGCCTCGGCCCGCGCGGAAAGCGCCTCGGCGGTGCCCCACAGCTCGCCGAGCCGCTCGTAGATCTCCAGCGCCTCCTCGGCGTCCCGGATGGCGTCGCCGGCCCAGTCGGAGCGGTTGGCGAGCAGGTTGGCCCGCCACTGGAGGGCCGCGGCGAGCTCCCACTCGTAGCCCGGGGTGGCCCGGCAGGTGGCGACGGTCGCCTCAATGACGTTGCGCAGCCGGTCCATGTCCCCGGTGAGCATGATGGCGAAGAACCACAGGGAGCCGGGCATCCGGCAGGTCTGCGCCATGCCGGGTTCGTAGGTCGCGGCGATGGACCGCAGCTTGGCCTGCGCGTGCTGGTTCTGCCAGGCGTCCAACTCGGTGTCCATACAGGCGAGATGGACGAGGTGGATACCGCGCCGGGCCTCCGCCAGCACCTCGCCGGTCCATGGCGGCGGGGTGTCCGTGCAGCGTTCCCACAGCGGGGCGGCAGGGCGCACCGGTTCGGTGAAGGGGTCGGGGCCGAGGCCCTGGACATCGCGGGACCAGTTGCGGGCCTCGATGCGCAGATCGCGCATCTGCCAGTACCAGGCCAGCGACAGGACCAGGCACAGCCCTTCCTGCTCGTCCCGCGCGGCGACGGCCCGGCGCAGCGCGGTACGGAGGTTCTCGTACTCGCGCTCCAGGCGCTCGATGGCGGCGAGTTGACCATGGCCGCGCAGCAACGGGTCGGTGGTGCGGGCGAGTTCGCGGTAGTACGTCAGATGCGCGCGCTCGGCGTCACCGCGTGAGCCGTCCGCCTCGTCGAGGCGCTGACCGGCGTACTCGGCGACGGTCTCCAGGAGCCGGTAGCGCATCTCGCCGCCACCCGAAGGGGCCGCCACCACAAGGGACTTGTCGACGAGCGACCCGAGCGACTCCAGCGCGGCGGGCCCGCACACGGCCTCGGCGGCGGCCAGGTCGCAACCGCCGGCGAACACCGACAGGCGCCGCAGGACGTCCCGCTCCTCCTCGTCGAGCAGGTCCCACGACCAGTCGACGACGGCCCGCAGGGTCTGCTGCCGGGGCAGCACGGTACGGCTGCCGGAGGTGAGCAGGCGAAAGCGGTCGTCGAGCCGGTCGGCGATCTGACGTGCGGTCAGCATCCGCAGCCGGGCGGCGGCCAGCTCGATACCGAGGGGCAGGCCGTCGAGGCGGCGGCAGATCTCGGCACAGGCCGCCGCGGTCTCCTCGTCGGCGTCGACCCGGAAGCCGGGGCGGGCGGCGGCCCCCCGGTCGGCGAGCAGCCGCACCGCGACCGGCTCCGGCAGCGGCTCGACCGGGCGCAGCAACTCCCCCGGTACGCCGAGGGGTTCACGGCTGGTGGCCAGTACGGTCAGCCCCGGGCAGCGCTCCAGGAGCGTCTCCGTCAGCCGGGCGGCCGCGTCGACGACGTGCTCGCAGTTGTCGAGGATCAGCAGCATGCGGCGCCGGCCGCAGTGCTCGGCGAGCCGCTCGACGGGGTCGTCCGGCCGCTCGCTCCCCGCGGCGCGCATCGCCTCGGCACCGGCGCCGTACAGCACGGTCTCACGGGCACCGACGGCGGTGAGCACGGCCTCCGGCACGGCGTCCGGGTCGTCCACCGGGGCGAGCTCGGCCAGCCACACCCCGTCCCGCGCCGCGTCCCGCACGGTCTCGGCGGCCTCCTGCGAGAGCCGGGTCTTCCCGGCCCCGCCGGGCCCGAGCAGGGTGACGAGCCGCGCGGCCGCGAGGTCACCCCGGATGGCCTCGATATCGGCTTCCCGGCCGACGAAGGAGGTGAGGCGGGCGCGGAGGTTGCCGGGGGGAGGGGGGTCGAGGGGATGGGAGGGGGCGGTGGGGGCGTGGCTGTTCGCCAAGCCGGTCCCGTTCCCACCCGCGGGAGCCGACGTGGGCGTTGCGGTCGGGTCCGGCGCAGGTGCCAGCAACTCCCCGTGCAGCGCCCGCAGTTCGGGACCCGGGTCCGCGCCCAGCTGGTCCGCGAGGAGTTGTCGTACGGACTCGTACGCGGCCAGCGCCTCCGCCGCGCGGCCCGTGTCGCGCAGGGCGCGCAGGCGCAGGGACTGGAGGGGCTCGTCGAGCGGGTGGGTGTCGCAGAGGGCGGTCAGTTCGGGGAGGGAGTGGTCGGCGTGCCCGAGGGCGAGCGCGGCGGCGTGGCGGGCGCGGAGAGCGTCGAGCCGACGTGCTTCGGCACGGGCCGCCTCGGCCGTGCGGTCGGGCAGGTCCGCCAGGGCCGGCCCCCGCCACAGGGCGAGCGCGTCGTCCAGGACCACGGCCGCCTTGGCGGCGTCGCCGTCTGCCAGGGCCCGCATGCCGTCACCGGCGAGCCGCTCGAAACGGTGCAGGTCGACGTCGTCCGGCCCGGCGGTCAGCCGGTAACCACCGTCCACCGAGACCACGGAGTCCGCCCCGAGCGCCCGCCTGAGCCGCCCGACCAGCGCCTGCACCGCGCCCGTCGCGTCGGCGGGCGGGTCGCTGTCCCACACCTCGTCCACCAGCACGCTCACCGGGACGGTACGGCCGGGCCGCCGAGCGAGAACGGTCAACAGAGCACGCAGCCGCGCTCCGCCGACGGGAACGGTCATGCCGTCGGGGCGGAGTGCCTGCGTGGTGCCGAGGATGCGATAGCGCACGGGTCCATTCTCACTCGCCGTCAGCGCGGTGCACGCGCCCTCTCTCCAGGAGACAAGGCTCCACTCCGGATTTACCTAACTCTCAGTTTGTTAGATACAAACACCCGATGCTCAGTTCATGGCGCGATCACCAAGGGCACTCATCGTCGTACGGCTGACGAACCACACCGAATCGACGACCAGCCCAGAACGGCAACTGCAACAGTGCGAGTCCTTCTGCGAGTTGCGCGGTTGGGAGGTCATCGGTGTCGCCAGAGACCTGTCCGTCTCCGCCACCGCGGTACCGCCCTGGAAGCGGCCGGAACTATCGGTGTGGCTCGACGACCGCGCACCCGAGTTCGACGTGATCGTCTTCTGGAGACTCGATCGGTTCGTTCGCCGGGTCGGCGACCTGCACCGGATGATCGAGTGGGCCGCGAGCCATGGCGGAAAGGGACTGGTCTCCGCCACCGAACCGTTCGACCTGACGAGCCCCGAAGGAAAGGCGACCGCCACCCTGATCGCCACGTGCGCGCAGATGGAAGCCCGTGCCGCCGCCGAGCGGGTCGTCTCCTCGCGTGCGCACTTGCTCATGTCCACACGTTGGGGCGGCAGTTCACCCCCTTTCGGGTATCGCACCTACGCGAAGGACGGTGCCCGATATCTGGAGATCAACCCGGAGACGGCGGACGTCGTCCGGGAAGCCGCTCGGCGCGTCATCGGCGGCGAGCCGGTCAACGCCATCTGCCGCGACTTCGAAGACCGCGGGGTACCCGCCCCCGCGGATACGTATCAGCGAAACAAATCCGGCAAGGACTTCGCCTGGTATCCCCGCACGCTGAAGGGAATCCTCACCTCTCCCACCCTGCTGGGGTGGAAGACACGCAGCGAGGATGTCCCTGGCAAGAAGTACAAGAAGCGTGTACTGGCTCACGACCCTGACGGCCGCCCCATCCGCGTGGCTGAGGCAGTGCTGGAACAGGATGCCTTCGACGACCTCCAGAAAGCCCTGGCCAGCGCCGCCTCCCCGGTCGGCGGACGCCTCGCGACACCGAGGACACCACTCCTCAACGTGATCAAATGCGGGGGGTGCGGCAAGAATCTACAGCTCCACACATCCAGGAAACGGCGCAAGGACGGGACGTACCGGGTCACAGAGAAGATCCGCTGCCTCTCACGGATCGGCTCTCCGGCATGTCCCGGTTATGTGTTCCTGCCCGACGAGGAGATCACTGCCCCTCTGCGGCGCATGCTGGTCCAAGCAGTAGGAGGGACGCCAGTTGCCCGCCGTGTGTACGTCCAGCGCACCGGAGGCAAAGGAGAGACTGCGGATACGGCACCTGCGTCAGGGGAGGATCACTGGCGGTTCGTATCTGTTGGTCCCACCTTCGCCGAGCGGTGGTGGAACATGGACGTCACTGACTTCGGCAAGGACCTGGTGCATGCCGGCATCACTGTCAGATGTCATCCGCCAGAACGCGGCGGCCACGTTCTGGAGGTACCCGAAGACTTCCACCAGCGCCTTGCGAGGTTCCTGACATAGTCGGGACGCCACATTCACCATCACGGTCGCAGACGTCAGCTCGACCGCAAGCACCTGGAGCCCAATCCATGGCCACGACCTCTCGCACGAGCGAGCAACGGATCAGTCCGGTCTTCCTCGGAATAGCTGCCGTCACGGCAGTGACCGGCTGGGCCACCTGGAGCGGATTCGCCGAGCTGCCTGGTGTGGCGGTGTTCCTCTTCGTCACCGCGGCCTGGGTGATCTCCCTCTGCCTGCACGAGTACGCACACGCTCGTACCGCCCTGCACAGCGGTGACATCACGGTCGGGAGCAAGGGCTACTTGAGCCTCAATCCTCTCGCCTATACGCACGCCTTGCTCAGCATCGTGCTGCCGGTGCTGTTCGTGATCATGGGCGGTATCGGTCTGCCCGGCGGCGCGGTCTTCATTGAGCGCAACCGCATCCGGGGGCGCTGGAGGCACAGTCTGATCTCGGCGGCGGGCCCGCTGACGAATGTCCTGTTCGCTGCCGTGTGCACCGCCCCCTTCTGGCTGGACGCCCTCGATGGGGTCCCGCGGGACTTCCGGTACGCGCTCGCGTTCCTCGCGCTGCTCCAGGTCTCTGCCGCGCTCCTGAACTTCCTGCCGGTGCCGGGCCTGGACGGCTACGGCGTCATCGAGCCATGGCTGTCCCACAACGTCAAGCGCCAGGTGGAGCCCTTCGCGCCGTTCGGTCTACTGTTCGTGTTCGCGCTGCTATGGGTGCCGGCAGTCAACCACGTGTTCTTCGACGTGATCGACTCGATTCTGGCCTCGCTCGGCATCAACGATCTCGAGACGTACTGCGGCCAGGACCTGTATCGGTTCTGGCAGACGAGCGATTTCTGCTCGGTCAGCGGGTGACAGACCTCTCGGCCCGGCCCCGCTTGAGGTAGTACCAGCACATGTTCGACGACAGCCCCGCCAGCAGCACCCACACGACCCCCAGCCAGCTGCCCTGCGCGAAGGAGACGACCGCCGCGGCCACGGCGAGGAGGCAGACGGCGAGGGCGTAGAGGGCGAGGCGGGGCATTTCCACAAGCTCCTGTCAGGGGGACACTGCTGCGCTACGACGACCAGTGTCCCCCATCGGCTCACCTCGGCTCACACGTCCGTGACCCGCAGCCCCGCATGCGCCTTGTACCGCCGGTTCACCGAGATCAGGTTGGCGACCAGCGACTCGACCTGGTGGGCGTTGCGCAGCCGCCCCGCGAAGACCCCCCGCATCCCGGCGATACGCCCGGCGAGCGCCTGCACGATCTCGACGTCGGCGCGCACCTCCCCCAGCACCATCACATCGGTGTCGATCTCCTCGATCTCCGGGTCCTGGAGCAGCACGGCGGACAGGTGGTGGAAGGCGGCGGTGACCCGCGAGTCCGGGAGCAGAGCCGCCGCCTGCTCCGCCGCGCTGCCCTCCTCCGGCTTCAGCGCGTAGGCGCCCTTCTTGTCGAAGCCGAGCGGGTTGACGCAGTCGACGACGAGCTTGCCGACGAGTTCCTCACGCAGCGACTCCAGCGTCTTGCCGTGGCCGTCCCACGGCACGGCGACGATCACGATGTCACTGCGGCGCGCGGTCTCGGCGTTGTCGGCGCCCTCGACACCGTGCCCGAGTTCGTCGGCGGCGGCCTGGGCGCGGTCCGCGGCCCGCGAGCCGATGATCACCTTCTGGCCCGCCCTGGCGAGCCGGTAGGCCAGGCCCTTGCCCTGCGGGCCGGTCCCGCCGAGCACGCCGACGACGAGCCCGGAGACGTCGGGAAGGTCCCACGGGTCCTTGACGGGAGCCTGCTGTGCACTGTCGGTAGAGGTCATGGGCCGACCTTACGTGCGCCCCGGCGCCCCCGAGCGCTCAGGTGAGCCGCGTCACGGGCACCCGCCGGAGCGAATTCGGGACGAACCGCGGGTCACACGGGGCCGCTTGCGGCAGGATGCGGCCCCATGGACGCCGTACGGGTCGCGCTGCTGCGTGAAGTGCTCGCCGGGACCGAGTGGTTGGGGGCCACGCGACGCTTCGCGGGCGTACTGCGGGGCTCGGTGGTCTCGCACGGCGGTGGCCTGCTCCTGGTCGGCACCCCGGAGTACGAGCCGTGGCATCTCGCGGCCCATCTGGTCGACGAGGCCGCCTGGTCGGGCACCCCGGAACTGGCCCCCACTCTCGTACGTCACGACGCCCGCCCCACCGACCCCGCGCATCTGTCGGTGGGCCCGGGACGACTGGCGGCGGCCCGCCGCGGCGAGACCCTGCTCGTGGTGACCCCGGACGACCCGGCCGCCCCGCTCCTGGAACGGGTCCACGACGCCCGGCGGTCCGGCGCGACGATCCTGTCCCTCGGCCCCGACGAGGGCGAACTCGCCACGATGGCCCACGAGTCGCTCGCCGTACCGGAGGGCACCGACCTCGACCTGGACACCGTGCAGCACCTGGTGAGCGCGGCGGCCGGGGAGAACGCCGTACCCGCACCCCGGGGCCGACGCCGCTTCCGGGACCGCCTGTCGCGACTGGCCGACCAGCTGACGGCACCGCCGCCGGCCCGCTGGTAGCCGCGAAAAGCAGTTGCCGGACCGGGGGCCTCCCCGGACCATGACGGGTCGTGACAGACGACGTCCCCGAACCCCCTTCCGGCCTGCGCGCCATGCTCCCCGACCTCGCCCCGTGGCGGGCCTCCCGGGACTTCCGGCGGCTGTGGTACTCGGGTCTGGTCTCGAACTTCGGCAGCTTCCTCACCTTCGTGGCGCTGCCGGTGCAGCTGAAGGAACTGACCGGTTCGGCGGCCGCGGTGGGCGCGATCGGAGCCGTGGAACTCATCCCGCTGCTCGTCTTCGGGCTGTACGGCGGGGCGCTCGCCGACGCCTGGGACAAGCGGAAGCTGATCGTGTGGACGGAGGCCGGACAGGGCCTGCTGAGTGCGGCCCTGCTGCTCAACGCGCTGCTCCCCGAGCCCGCCGTCTGGCCGCTGTACGTCGTCGCCGCCCTGTCCTCCGCCCTGGTCTCGGTGCAACGCCCCGCCCTGGACTCGCTGTGGCCCCGGATCGTGGCCCACGACCACCTCCCGGCGGCGGCCTCGCTGAACTCGTTCCGCTGGACGCTCGGCGGGGTCGCGGGCCCGGCGCTGGCGGGCGTGGTGGTGGCCTACGCGGGCCTGGGCTGGGCGTACGGCGCCGACCTGCTGACGTTCGTCGTCTCGGTCGCCCTGATCGTACGGATCGCGGCCGCCCCCGCCTCGCACGAGGCGGCGAAGCCGTCCCTGAGGGCCATCGCCGAGGGCGCCCGGTACGCCTGGAGCCGCAAGGAACTCCTCGGCACCTACGCCGTCGACCTGGCCGCGATGTTCCTGGCGATGCCGCTGGCCGTCCTGCCGTTCCTGGCGGACGAGCTGAACGCGGAGTGGTCGCTGGGATTGATGTACGCCTCCGTGCCCGCCGGGGCCCTGCTGGTGAGTCTGACCAGCGGCTGGACCGCGCGGATCCACCGCCACGGCCGGATGGTGGTTCTCTCGGCGGCCCTGTGGGGCCTCGCGATCGCGGCGGCCGGGGTCATGGGCAACGTCTGGCTGGTGCTGCTGTTCCTGACCGTGGCCGGAGGCTGCGACATGGTCAGCGGGATCTTCCGGGGGATCATGTGGAACCAGACGATCCCGGACGAGCTGCGCGGTCGGCTCGCCGGGATCGAACTGCTGTCGTACTCGGTGGGCCCGACCGTCGGCCAGGTCCGCAGCGGTGCTCTCGCCGCGTGGTGGGGCGTACGGACGTCCGTCTGGTCGGGCGGGGTGCTGTGCGCGGGGGCGGTGGGCCTGCTGGCGCTGTGCCTGCCGAAACTGATGACGTACGACGCCCGCACGGACGAGCACGCGGCACAGGTGCGGGAACAGCGCGCCGCGGCCCGGGTGTGATCAGTCGTCCTCCCGGCCCCCCGCCGGGGCGTCGTGCCACTTGGGGTCGTTCTCCCACTCGAGGTTGCGGTCACGGGCCGTGGCCATGGCGTGCTCGGCCTCCGCGCGGGTCGCGTAGGGCCCGAACCGGTCCTTGGCCGGGCACTCCGGCCCTTCCTCGACCTTCTTGTGCTGCAGGCAGTAGTACCACTCGCCCGCCTTGCCGACCGTCCGCTTCTTGAACAAGGGCATGACCTGCTCCTCTCGCCACGGACATGTTCCCCCATCGCCGCTGGATAGACTCGTCGGCATGTCTGGCCAGTCGCTGCTCGTGCCCGGGGAACTGTCCCCCACCCGTTCCGTGCCCGGAAACATCCGGCGCCCCGAGTACGTCGGAAAGCCCGCGCCGACGCCGTACACGGGCCCGGAGGTGCAGACTCCGGAGACCGTCGAGGCGATGCGGATCGCCGGTCGCATCGCGGCCCGGGCGATGGAGGAGGCCGCGAAGCTGATCGCGCCGGGGGTGACCACCGATGAACTGGACAAGGTGGCGCACGAGTACATGTGCGACCACGGCGCCTACCCGTCGACGCTCGGCTACCGCGGCTTCCCGAAGTCCCTGTGCACCAGCCTCAACGAGGTGATCTGCCACGGCATTCCGGACTCCACGGTCCTGAAGGACGGCGACATCGTCAACCTCGACGTGACGGCGTACATCGGCGGGGTGCACGGCGACAACAACGCGACGTACCTGGTCGGCGAGGTCGACGAGGAGAGCCGGCTGCTGGTCGAGCGGACCCGGGAGTCCCTGGCCCGCGCGATCAAGGCGGTCAAGCCGGGCCGCCAGATCAACATCATCGGCCGCGTGATCGAGTCGTACGCCAAGCGCTTCGGCTACGGAGTCGTCCGTGACTTCACGGGCCACGGCATCAACTCCTCCTTCCACAGCGGCCTGATCATCCCGCACTACGACAGCCCGCACGCGACGACGGTCATCCAGCCCGGCATGACCTTCACGATCGAGCCGATGCTGACGCTCGGGACGCACGAGTACGACATGTGGGACGACGGCTGGACGGTCGTCACCAAGGACCGCAAGCGGACGGCCCAGTTCGAGCACACGCTCGTGGTGACGGAGACGGGCGCGGAGATCCTCACGCTGCCGTAACAGACCGCTGCCGTAACAGACCTGGACCCGTCCCCCTGAGGGGGCGGGTCTTTTCCTGTACGATTTTACCGACAGGCCGTCGGCAAAAGCATTGACTTAGGTAAGCCTAACCATAGAAAATCTGAGCCATGGACTCGTTCTCGACACTCATCCGCACCGCGTCCCACGAGCAGCACGTGGAGGCGGAGACCTCGATGTTCATGAGCGACCTGCTCGGCGGCCGGCTCGGCGTCGACGCGTACGCGCGCTACACCGAGCAACTGTGGTTCGTCTACGAGGCGTTGGAGGCCGGAGCCGAGGAGCTGGCGTCGGACCCGGTGGCGGGCGACTTCATCCGGCCGGAGCTGTTCCGGCTGCGGGCGCTGGAGCGGGACCTGGCCCATCTGCGGGGCCCGGAGTGGCGTGCGCATGTCTCAGCGCTGCCCGCGACGCGGGTGTACGCGGACCGGGTGCGCGAGTGCGCGGAGTCCTGGCCCGCCGGGTACATCGCCCACCACTACACGCGCTACCTCGGCGACCTCTCGGGCGGCCAGATCATCCGTGACAAGGCGGAGAAGACCTGGGGCTTCGAGAAGAAGGGCGACGGCGTCCGCTTCTACGTCTTCGAGGAGATCTCCAACCCCGCCGCGTTCAAGCGGGGTTACCGGGAGCTGCTGGACGCGGTCCGCGCGGACGACCTGGAGAAGCAGCGGATCGTCGCCGAGTGCAAGAAGGCGTTCGCCCTGAACACCGGGGTCTTCAGGGCCCTCGGGGACGAGTTCCGGCTGAGCGCCTAACGCTCGGGCTGGCGTTCCAGGTAGACCCGGCCGCCGATCTCCACCCAGCCGTAGGGCTGCGGTGCGGTGAGGATCTGTGAACCCGCGCCCTGGGTGATGTTCAGGGCGCGGCCCAGCCGGGCGGTCAGCTGGATCGCCGCGGCACCGGTGGCCTCGTCCTCCTCCACTCCGTCCCCCCGCCCGGGGAACCCGCGTGCCCGTACCCGTCCGCCGGCCTCGTCCTCCCAGGCCCACGCGTAGATCCACTCCCCCGGCTCCGGTACGGCCAGGTCGTCGACCTCGGCGGCCGAGGCGTACTGCCGCAGCGTGCGGGGTGCCGGCCACTCCGCCCGCGCCTCGATCCAGCAGAACTCCCCGTCCTGCCGGGCCCCCACGACACCGGCGGGCGTGACGAGCTCGGGCACGTCGAGCAGCCAGGCGGCGCCGACGCAGGGGTAACCGGCGAACGCGAGCCGTACGGAGGGGGTGTAGATGTCGATGACTCCGCGCTCGGGATCGTCCACGAACACCGTCTCGCTGAAGCCGAGTTTGGCGGCGAGGGCCTGGCGGTCGGCGGGGTCCGGGAGCGTGGAGCCCTCGCGGATGACGCCGAGTTCGTTGCCGTACCCGCCGTTCGGTGCACAGAAGACGCGGAGTACGTCGTAGTCAGTCACGTTGGGAATTGAAGCATGACCTTGCTGGAGAAGACCGTGCTGCTGACGGCCGGCCTGATCGTCGCGCTGGTCGTGCTGGTGCCGGTCGCCGCCGGGATCGGGGCGTACCCCGTACCCGTCGGTGATGTGCTCGCCTCCGTGCAGCACCGGGTCGGGCTCGGGGGTGGGGAGTTGGAGCGGGTCGCCGAGTCGGTGCTGTGGAACGTGCGGTTCCCGCGGATCGTGCTCGCGGTGCTCATCGGGGCGTCGCTGGGGTGTGCGGGGGCGTTGATGCAGGGGGTGTTCGGGAACCCGCTCGCCGAGCCGAGCACGATCGGGGTGTCGTCGGGGGCGGCGGTGGGGGCGGTCGCGTCGATCTCGCTGGGGCTGGACTTCTTCGGGACGTGGACGCTGCCGTCGACGGCGTTCGTCGCCGGGCTCGGCACGGTGTTGCTGGTGTACGCGATGTCCCGGTCGGGCGGGCGTACGGAGGTGGTGACGCTGATCCTCATGGGGATCGCGGTGAACGCGTTCGCGGGGGCGCTGATCGGGCTGTTCGTCTTCCTCGCGGACACGGCCGCGGTGAACCAGATCATGTTCTGGCAGTTGGGGTCGCTGGCGCAGTCGACGTGGCCGAAGGTGCTGGCGGTGTTGCCGTGTGCGGTGCTCGGGCTGGTGGTGTCGCCGCTGTACGCGCGCCGACTGGACCTGCTGGCGCTGGGCGATCGGCCCGCCCGGCATCTGGGGGTGGAGGTGGAGCGGCTGCGGATCCTGTTGCTGTTCGTGGTCGCGCTGCTGACCGCGGCGGCGGTGAGTGTGTCGGGGGTGATCGGGTTCGTGGGGCTGGTCGTTCCGCATCTGCTGCGGATGGTGGCGGGGCCGGGGCACCGGTTCCTCATCCCGGGCAGTGCGCTGGGTGGGGCGGTGGTGTTGCTCGCGGCGGATCTCGCTGCGCGGAGGGTGGCGGCGCCGGCGGAGTTGCCGCTCGGTGTGCTGACGGCTCTGCTGGGCAGCCCGTTCTTCTTCTGGTTGCTGCGGAGGACTCGGCGGCGGCAAGGGGGGTGGGCGTGAGGGTCGAGTGTCGGCTGCGGGTGGGAGGGGGCTGTTCGGTCGTACGTCGCCTGCGGCCCGGTGGGGGCTGGTCGGTCGTACGTCGCCTGCAGCCCGGTGGGGGCTGGTCGGTCGTACGTCGCCTGCAGCCCGGTGGGGGCTGGTCGGTCGTACGTCGCCTGCAGCCCGGTGGGGGCTGGTCGCGCAGTTCCCCGCGCCCCTTAAAAGCACTCACCTCCCCTTCTCCCTCAAGGACCCCGCGATGAGACTCCTCCGCCCCCGTCCCACCCCTCCTCCCCCAGCCGATCCGGGAGATGTTCTCGCCGAAGCCCACACCCTCCACATCCGGCTCGGCACCCGGGAAGTCCTCCGAGGGATCGACATCGCGGCCCGCGCCGGTGAGGTGCTCGCGCTCGTCGGGCCCAACGGGGCCGGGAAGTCCACGCTGCTCGGGGCGCTCGCCGGGGATCTCACCGCTGCCGAGGGTGCCGTACGGATACACGGTCGGCCCGCCACGGAGTGGTCCGCTCCCGAGCTGGCTCTGCGGCGGGCCGTGCTTCCGCAGGCGGCGGCGCTCTCCTTCCCCTTCAGCGTCGACGAAGTCGTACGGATGGGGCGGGCGCCCTGGGCCACCGTGGACCCCGGCGGAGACGACCGTGCCGTCGCCGACGCCATGGCCGCCACCGAGGTGACGCGGTTCGCCGCGCGGTCGTTCTCCGCGCTGAGCGGGGGCGAGCGGGCCCGGGTCGCGCTCGCCCGGGTGCTGGCGCAGCGCGCGCCCCTGCTGCTGCTCGACGAGCCGACCGCCGCGCTCGATCTCAGGCACCAGGAGCTGGTGCTGCGGGTGTGCCGGGAAAGGGCGCACGCCGGTGACGCGGTGGTCGTGGTGTTGCACGATCTGGGGCTCGCGGCCGCCTACGCGCACCGGGTCGCGATCCTGTGCGCCGGTCGTGTCGCGGCCGACGGACCGCCGACCGAGGTGTTCGACGAAGGGCTGCTGTCGGAGGTCTACGACCAGCCCGTCGAGGTGCTTCCGCATCCCCGGAACGGGTCGCTCCTCGTAACTCCGAGGCGGAACCTTTGAAGCTCCTTTGGCCTTTACTTGACGATTATTTTGAGCCATTTTCAGGTAAGCCTCAGATAAGTTAGGCGAGCCTCACCAACCCTCAGGAGCTCGCATGCGCGCCGTCAGACTGCCTCTCGTCACCGTTACCGCCTTGGCGGCCCTCACCGCCGTCACGGGATGTACGGAGAAGGGAAGCTCCGGCGACAGCGACCGCGTGATCGACGTGACCGCCACCGACAGCAAGTGCGAGGTCTCCAAGAAGGAGTTCCCGGCCGGCCACCTCGAGCTGGCGATCGAGAACAAGGGTTCCAAGGTCACCGAGGTCTACGTCCTCTTCCCGGACGATCGGATCGTCACCGAGCGGGAGAACATCGGCCCGGGCACCAAGCAGAAGGTCACCGCCGAGGTGAAGGCCGGCACCTACACGATCGCCTGCAAGCCCGGCATGAAGGGCGACGGCATCCGCCAGACCGTGAAGGCCACCGGCGGGACGGTCGCCAAGCGGGACCCGCGGCTGGATGCGGCCGTCGCCGCGTACCGCAAGTACGCGCAGGAGCAGGCCGACGCCACCCTGCCGCTGGCGAAGACCTTCGCCGCCGCCGTCAAGGCCGGGGATCTCGAAGCCGCCAAGAAGGCCTACGCCCCCTCTCGCATCGGCTGGGAGCGCACCGAGCCGGTCGCGGAGTCCTTCGGCGACATCGACCCGAAGGTCGACGTCCGGGCCGACGGTCTGGAGGACGGGCAGAAGTGGACCGGCTGGCACCGCCTGGAGAAGTCCCTCTGGCAGGACAAGAAGATCACCGCCGAGGACAAGACCCTCGCCGACCAGCTGATCACCGACCTCACCGACTGGCAGCAGCGGGTCGGCAAGGCGGACATCACCCCGACCTCCATGGCCAACGGCGCCAAGGAGCTCCTCGACGAGGTCGCCACCGGCAAGGTCACCGGCGAGGAGGAGCGCTACTCGCACACCGACCTCGTCGACTTCAAGGCCAACGTCGAGGGCGCCGAGAAGTCGTACGAACTGCTGAAGCCGGTCGCCGAGGAGAACGACGCGGCCCTGGTCACCGAGCTCGACAAGCAGTTCGCGGCGCTGAACACGCTGCTCGACAAGTACCGCACCGACAAGACGTCGTACGACTTCACCTCGTACGACAAGGTCGGCGAGGCCGATCGCAAGCAGCTGTCGGACGGGGTGAACGCGCTCGCGGAGCCGCTGTCCAAGCTCGCCGCCGCCGTTGTCACCAAGTCCTCCTGAGGCAGGGGCCATGACGGACACGCCCAACGCGTCGACTCCCTCACGCCGCACGCTCATCGGCTGGGGCGGGGCCGGGCTCGCGCTCGGTGCCGCCGCGGCCGGTGGCACGGTCGCGATGACCCGCGACGGCGACGACCTGGAGCCGACCGCCGCCGCCGCGGGCGCCGAGATCGCCTTCCACGGCACCCACCAGGCGGGCATCGCCACGCCCGTGCAGGACCGGCTGCATTTCGCCGCGTTCGAGGTGACGACGGAGGACCGCGCCGAGTTCGTGCAGATGCTGAAGGACTGGACGGCCGCGGCCCGGCGGATGACCGCGGGCAAGGCGGTCGGCGAGGGGGCGTACGGCGGTCTCGCCGAGGCGCCTCCGGACGACACCGGTGAGGCGCTCGGGCTCAAGCCGTCGCGGCTGACGCTGACGATCGGCTTCGGCCCCTCCCTCTTCGGGAAGTTCGACCTGGCCGCGCATCGCCCCGAGGCGCTGGTCGACCTCCCCCAGTTCGCCGGGGACAACCTCGACAAGAACCGCAGCGGCGGCGACCTGTGCGTCCAGGCCTGCGCGGACGACCCGCAGGTCGCCGTGCACGCGATCCGCAACCTCGCCCGGATCGGCTTCGGCAAGGTCGTCATCAAGTGGTCGCAGCTCGGCTTCGGCAAGACGTCCTCCACGACGCCCGACGCGCAGACCCCGCGCAACCTGCTGGGCTTCAAGGACGGCACCCGCAACATCGCGGGCACGGAAACGGACCGGCTGAAGAAGTTCGTGTGGGCCGACGGCAAGGACTCGGAGTGGATGGCCGGCGGCTCGTATCTGGTCGCCCGGCGCATCCGTATGCACATCGAGCCCTGGGACCGCACCTCCCTGCAGGAGCAGGAGGACATCATCGGCCGGGACAAGGGCGAGGGCGCCCCGGTCGGCAAGGCCAAGGAGCGCGACAAGCCGTTCCTGCCGGCGATGAAGCCCGACGCGCACGTGCGGCTCGCGCACCCCGACTCCAACGGCGGGGCGACGATCCTGCGCCGCGGCTACTCCTTCACCGACGGCACGGACGGCCTGGGCCGCCTGGAGGCGGGCCTGTTCTTCCTGGCGTACCAGAAGGACGTCCGCGAGGGCTTCATCCGGATCCAGCGCCATCTGTCCACCGACGCGCTCAACGAGTACATCCAGCATGTGGGTTCGGCGGTCTTCGCCGTCCCGCCCGGCGTCCGCGACAAGGACGACTGGTGGGGCAGCACGCTGTTCTCCAAGGAGGCCTGACCCGTGTTCTCCAACTACCTGATCGGTCTGCGCGAGGGCCTGGAAGCCAGCCTGGTCGTCTGCATCCTCATCGCCTACCTGGTGAAGACGGAGCGCAGGGACGCCCTGAGGCCCATCTGGATCGGCATCGGCGTCGCGGTCGCGCTCGCCCTCGGTTTCGGGTGCGCGCTCGAATTCGGTTCCCAGGAGCTGACGTTCGAGGCGCAGGAGGCGCTCGGCGGCTCCCTGTCGATCCTCGCGGTCGGCCTGGTGACGTGGATGGTCTTCTGGATGCGGCGCACCGCCCGGCACCTGAAGTCCGAGCTGCACGGAAAGCTGGACGCGGCCCTCCAGATGGGCACGGGCGCCCTGGTCGCCACCGCGTTCCTGGCCGTCGGCCGTGAAGGTCTGGAGACCGCCCTGTTCGTGTGGGCGTCGGTCCGCGCGGCCGGCGACGGCACCCCGCGTCCGCTGGTCGGGGTGGCACTGGGCATCCTGACGGCGATCGTCCTGGGATGGCTGTTCTACCGCGGCGCCCTGCGCATCAACCTGGCCAAGTTCTTCACCTGGACCGGCGGCATGCTGGTCGTCGTGGCGGCGGGCGTGCTGGCGTACGGCTTCCACGACCTCCAGGAGGCGGACTGGCTGCCCGGTCTGAACAGCAAGGCCTTCGACATCAGCGGCACCATCCCGCCGGACAGCTGGTACGGCACGCTCCTCAAGGGCGTCTTCAACTTCCAACCGGACCCGACGGTGCTTCAGGTCACGGTGTGGCTGCTGTACTTGATCCCGACGCTCGCGCTGTTCCTCGCCCCGGTAGGGTTCGCCTCCGGGAAGGGGAAGGTGAAGGCACCTGATGAGCAGGGATCGCGGCCCTCGAAGGCTCCGCAGGCTTGACCGGAGCGCACTGATAGCAGCGTCTGTGACCGCTTTGTCGTTGACGGCGAGCGGATGCGTGGTGGTGCACGGGGAGCGGGAGGTGCTTCCCGCGACCACCAAGGCGGAGGCCGCCAAGGCGCTCCAGCAGTTCACGAACGCGTACAACGCGGCCGACAAGGCGTACGACAGCTCACTCGACGCGACCCATGTCACCGGGGCGCTCGGGGCGATCGACGCGGCGCGGCTGAAGGCCGGCAAGGCCAACAGCCCGAGCGGGAACGCCACGCACACACCGCTGAAGCTGTCGGACGTGACGTACACCATCCCGAAGAAGGCGGGCTGGCCGCGCTGGTTCGTCGCCGACGCGGCCGGCAACAAGGGCGGTACCGCGCGCTGGCTGCTGGTGTTCACCCGCAACGGCCTGGACGAGCCGTTCCAGGTGGCGTATCTGACTCTGGTGGCGCCGGGCAAGGTGCCGCAGTTCACCAAGGACGCGGACGGCTGGGCCGAGGCCGTGCCGGTGAACTCCGCCGACCTGGCCGTCCCGCCCGGCGACGTGGGCCAGGAGTACGCGACCTACCTCAAGAGCGGCGGCGACACCTTCGCCGACGGCGCGTACACCAGCAGCTGGCGCACGCAGCGCGAGAAGGACGGCAAGCGGCCGGGTCTGGTCACCCAGTACATCGACGAACCGATGACGAACGGCGATTTCGCGCCGCTGGCCCTGCGGACGACGGACGGCGGGGCGCTGGTGTTCTTCGCCACGCACCTCTACACGAAGCAGACGGCCGCTCCGGGCACCTCGATCCCCACCAGCGACGCCATAGAGGCGTTGACGACCGGCGAGATCAAGCAGTCCCTGACGATGGAGATCGTCTCGAACTCGGTGGCCCTCGACCCGCCGAAGGGCTCGGGCGACCAGCAGGTCACCTTGCTCGGACGGATCCAGGGGCTGACGTCCGCGAAGGGCTCATAGGGGACCGGGCCCCCACCGCCCGAACGCTACCGGCGCAGGGGCCAGGCCGCGCTCGCGTGGTCCGGCTCCTCGCCGACGTAGCGGGCGCAGGCGTCGGTGAGGACCTCCAGGAGGCTCAGCGGGTCGGGCAGCGGGTGTTCGAGGCCGCGTACCCAGTGCACGGACTGGTCGCCGGGCAGGCGGGCGGGCGGTACGAGGACGTACGACCCCCGGCAGTGCCAGCGCAGGCCGGGGTGCTCGTCCGCGGTCTCGGGGTGGCAGTCCAGCTCGCACGGCCACCACTCGTCCTCGTCCGCGGGGGTGCCGCGGGTGAGGGTGAAGAACAGCAGTCGGCCGTCGTCGCTCTCGGCCACGGGTCCGACCTCGATCCCGGAGCCGAGAAGCCGCTCCAGCGCCTCCCGTCCGGCCTCCAGGGGGACGTCGAGGACGTCGTGGACCATGCCGGTGGCGGTGATGAAGTTGGCCTGCGGCTGGTGCCGGGCCCAGCGCTCGATCTGCGCGCGGTCGGTGGTCGACTGGGTCTGCCAGGCGAAGGACACGGGGTGACGGGCGGGCGTGGGACACCCGACCCGGTCGCAGGAGCACCGGTATCCGGGAGCGGGGTGGGCGGCGGGCGCGAGCGGCAGCCCGGCCCCGGCGGCGGCCAGCAGCAGGGCCTCACGACCGCCTTCGTCCCCGGCGGCGGCCTCATTCGGCCGGCGTCCGCGCAGCCACTGGGAGAGTTTGCCCTGCAGGCCGGTTCGGCCCCCCGACTCCGCGCTCATATACCACCCTCGCCTCGCTGTCGTGCGGAACAGCATGCCCTATGGTCCCACCTTCCTCCGCTCCGGGGGGCCCTGAGCGGATTTGGGCGGGCGTGCTCGGGGGCGGCTCAGCGGGGTGCGATGCCGTGGAGGGCGTAGTCGACGAGGGTGTCGGTGTAGTCGTAGGAGATCGGGCCGGTGTACTGGAGCCAGCGCTGGGCGAGCGGGGAGACCCAGAGTTCGAGTGCGATGCGCGGGTCGATCTCGGGGCGCACCTGGCCGGCCTCCTGGGCGGCGCGCACCCGGTCGACGTACAGCTGGAGCGATGGTTCCATGAGTTTGGTCACGAAGGCCCGGCCGACCTGTTCGTTGACGACGCCCTCGGCCGCCAGGGCGCGGGACGGGGCCTCGAAACGGGGGTCCTTGAGCTGGTCGACGGTGAGCCGCAGTACGGCCTTGAGGTCGGCGGCGAGGTCTCCGGTGTCCGGGATGGCGTACGACTCCTCGGGACCGGCCTCCCGTGCCGCCTGCTCGCTCAGGTCGAGGAAGGCCTCCATCAGCACCTCCGCCTTCGACGACCACCACCGGTAGATCGTCTGCTTGCCGACACCGGCACGGGCGGCGATCCCCTCGATCGTGGTCTTCGGGTACCCGACCTCGGCGACGAGGTCGAGGGCGGCGTCGTAGATGGCGCGGCGGGAACGTTCGCTGCGGCGGGTGGTGTCGGGGGCGGGCTGCTTGACCATGGGGGGGACGGTAGCAGGGAGGTGAGACGGGGCGTCTCGTGTGCCGGTACGGGTGTCAGCCAGTCCGGAGTCACGACAGGGGCCAGGGGTCGCCCCACGTCGCGTCCCTCGCCGCCTTGTACAGGTCGCCGTGGCGTTTCGTGACCGTGCGGCGGGTGAGCTGTTCGTCGGGCTCGCACAGGTCGAGGAGGACCTGGCCCTTGCGGATCTGGGGGCGCCGGATCACCCGGGCGGGGGCCGGGGTGGCCGGGAGCCGCGTCGCCGCCACGTAACTGAACTTCTCGTCCTCGTACGGCAGCGAGCCGCCCTTGACCTGACGGTGGAGGGACGAGCGGCTCACCCTCGCCGAGAAGTGGCACCAGTCCTCGCCGGGCGCGATCGGACAGGCGGCGCTGTGGGGGCAGGGCGCGGCGACACGGAACCCGGCGGCGATCAGGCGGTCGCGGGCCTCCAACACGCGGGCGTACCCGGCGGGGGTCCCCGCCTCGACGATCACGACCGTCTGCGCCGACGCCGACGCCGTGTCCACGAGGGCGGTGCGGTCGGCGGGGGTGAGCTCGTTGAGGACGTACGAGACGGTGACCAGGTCCGCGGCGGCGGGCAGGGTGAGGTCCTCGCCGATCCTGGCGCGCCGCCAGTCGGCGTCCCTCAGGGCCGGGTTGGCGGTGGCGATCTCACGGCCGAGAGCGAGCGCCGGTTCGGACCAGTCGAGCACGGTGACCGGGCGGTCGCCGGGCCAGGTGGCGGTGACGGCCCAGGTCGCCGCGCCGGTGCCGCCGCCGATGTCGGTGTGGCTGGTGGGGGTCCAGTCCGGGGTGGCCTCCGCGAGGGCTTCCAGGGCGGCGTGGACCGCCTCGAAGGTGGCGGGCATGCGGTAGGCGGCGTAGGCCGCGACGTCCGCGCGGTCGCGGAGGATGGGGGTGTCGGTGGGGGTGGTTCCGCGGTAGTTGGCGATCAGGCGGTCCACCGCTTGGGACGCCTGCTTCGGGGGGAGGCCGGCGAGGAGTTTTGCGAGGGTGGTGCGGAGGGTTTCGGCCGGGGGTGCGGGGGCTGTCACGCGGAGATTCTATGGGCGGTCGGTGCGGGGGTGGGCCTCGTGGTTTCCTCGCCCCCGCCGCCCCTACCCGTCCCATCCCCAGGGGCGCTGCCCCTTCGACCCCGTTCCTGGGGGCTGCGCCCCCAGACCCCCATCGGCCCTGAAGGGGCCTCGTCCTCAAACGCCGGACGGGCTGAGACGCACGGACCGGCGGCCAGAGGCGAAGCCCAGCGGGTGGGTGGGGCTCGGGACGGTGAAAGCCTCGGCCTCAGACACCGGACGGGCTCAAAGACAAGGACCGCAGTCCAAAGGCACAAGCCCCCAGCGGGTGGGTGGGGGTTCGGGCAGTGTGAGGCTTGGCCTCGGGCGCCGGACGGGCTGAGACGGTGTGAGGCTTGGCCTCGGGCGCCGGGCTGGGCAAAGACTCACGCTCCCCTCACCGCCCGCGCCACCCTCGTCCCCACCGCCGCCCTCGGCCTGTTGTCCGGCGGGCGTCTTCTCGGGTGCACCGTGTTGGCCAGGAGGATCACGAAGGTGTCCGTTGCCGGGTCCAGGACCAGGGAGGTGCCGGTGAAGCCCGTGTGGCCCGCCGCTCCCCGGCCCGCGAGGTCGCCCATGAACCACTTCTGGTCGATGGCGAAGCCCAGGCCCGGCGGGGTCAGCAGGAGTTCGACGAAGTCGGGGCCGAGGATGCGGGCGGGGCCGTACGCGCCGCCCGCCAGCAGCGCGCGGCTGAAGATCGCCAGGTCCCGGGCCGTGGAGAAGAGGCCCGCGTGACCTGCGACCCCGCCGAGCGACCAGGCGTTCTCGTCGTGCACCACGCCCCGCAGCATCCCCCGGTCCACCTTGGCCCAGGGCCGCCGTTGGTCCTCCGTGGCCGCCGCTCCCGGGCAGGGGCCGAAGCGGGTGGACGTCATGCCCAGGGGGCGCGTGATGCCCTCGTGGACGAGGACGTCGAGTGAGCGGCCGGTGATGCGTTCCAGGACGAACTGGAGGAGCAGCAGGTTGAGGTCGGAGTAGGTGTACGTGCCGGGGACCCCGATGGGCGGCTCGGCGCGCAGACGGCTGAGACGTTCCTCGTCGTCGGCGCAGTCGTACAGCGGGAGCTCGGGGCGCAGTCCCGAGGTGTGGGTGAGCAGTTCGCGGACGGTGATGCCGTGGGTCACGGCCGCCGTGAAGTCGGGCAGATAGGCCCCCACTCTCGCGTCGATGCCCAGCGTGCCGCGCTCGATCTGCTGCACCGCCGCCACCGCCGTGAACAGCTTGGTGAGGGACGCCAGGTCGAAGGGGGTGTCCGCGCGGACCGGGACACGGGCCTCGGGGGCGAGTTCCACTCCCGCGTCCGAATCGGGGTCGTAGGACGAATAGCGGACGGCCCAGCCCGCCGCCTCCTCCACGGCGATCACCGGCCCGCGCCCGGCGGCCAGGGCGGCGCCCGCGGCCCAGGGGTGTTCGCCAGCGGTGAGCGCATGGAACTCCCGGACGAGTCGACGTAGTTCCCCGGGGTCGAGCCCGGCCCGCTCCGGTGTGTCGCTGCGCAGTCTCGGTGCGCTCAGCTCTCTGCTCCCTCTCCAGTCGTACGCCTGTTCCAAGGACGGCACATTGCCATGAAACACGCAAGCGCTACCAGTGCCGCCGCCAGTTGTACGACCGCCATCGGGACGGCGGTGTCCTCGCCGCCCATCCCGACCAGCGGGGAGGCGATCGCGCCGACGAGGAAGGAGGACGTGCCGAGCAGGGCGGACGCGGAGCCGGCGGAGTGCCTGGTGCGCAGAAGGGCGAGGGACTGGGCGTTGGGCAGGGTGACGCCCATGGCCGACATCAGAACGAAGAGGGCGGCCGCGACGGGGACCAGTCCCACCTCGCCGAAGACACCCGTCGACATCAGCAGCAGGGCCGTGGCCGCCGCCGTCACGATCAGCAGGCCCACGCCCAGCACCCGGTCCAGGCCGACCCGTCCCACCAGGACCTTGCCGTTGATCTGGCCGACGATGACGAGCCCGACCGAGTTCACGCCGAACAGCAGGCTGAACGTCTGCGGAGAGGCGCCGTAGATCTCCTGGATCACGAACGGGGACGCCGAGATGTAGGCGAACAGCGCGGCGAAGGCGAAGCCGCCGGTGAGCATGTAGCCGGTGAAGGGCAGGTCGGCGAGGAGGCGGCGCATCGAGTGCAGGGCGTCGACGACCCCGCCCGTGTGCCGCTCGGACGGGGGCAGGGTCTCGGGCAGTCGCGCCCAGACCAGGGCGGCGAGCAGGGCTCCGATGACCGTCAGGACCACGAACACGCCCCGCCAGTCCGTCACGCGCAGGATCTGCCCGCCGATCAGGGGCGCCACGATCGGCGCGACCCCGCCGATCAGCATGAGGGTGGAGAAGAAGCGGGCCATCGCCACACCGTCGTACAGGTCCCGGACCACGGCCCGGGCGATCACTATGCCCGCGGAGCCGGCGAGTCCCTGCAGCAGCCGGAAGGCGACCAGGGACTCCACGGTCGGCGCGAGGGCGCACAGCGCGGTGGCGACGACGTACACGACGAGACCGGCGAGCAGCGGGCGCCTGCGGCCCCAGCGGTCGCTCATCGGGCCGACCACCAGTTGCCCGAGCGCCATGCCGAGCAGACAGGCGGTGAGGGTGAGCTGGACGGTGGCGGCGGGCGCGTGCAGGGCGTCGGTGACCTCCGGCAGCGAGGGGAGGTACATGTCCATCGCGAGCGGTGGCGTGGCGGTGAGGCCGCCGAGGAGCAGCGTGACGAGCAGGCCGGTACGGCGCACGGCCACGGCGGCGGCGGCCGGTTCCGGGCCCGGTGCGGCCGCCTGCTGCTCCACGTGCGGTGTCGGTCCCCCCTGCTCGGGCATGCGCCCCTCCCTCTCCGAATGATCCGCCACCTATGCTCTCAGCTCGTACAGGGTGGCGACGGTCATGTGAGCGAGGGTGGAGCCGGGATGACGGAGCAGAGTGTGCGCTGGGGAATTCTGGCGACGGGCGGGATCGCGGCCGCCTTCACCGCCGACCTGGTGGATCTGCCGGACGCGGAGGTGGTCGCGGTCGCCTCGCGGTCCGAGGCCTCGGCGAAGGCGTTCGCGGAGCGGTTCGGGATCGAGCGGGCGTACGGCGAGTGGGGCGCCCTGGCCGAGGACACGGACATCGATGTCGTGTACGTGGCCACCCCGCACTCGGCGCATCGCACGGCCGCGGGGCTCTGTCTGAGCGCCGGGCGGAACGTGCTGTGCGAGAAGGCGTTCACGCTCAACGCGCGGGAGACCGAGGAGCTCGCCACGCTCGCGAAGGACCACGACCGCTTCCTCATGGAGGCCATGTGGATGTACTGCAACCCGCTGATCCGGCGGCTGAAGGCCCTCGTCGACGACGGTGCGATAGGTGAAGTCCGTACCGTGCAGGCCGACTTCGGGCTCGCCGGGCCCTTCCCGCCCTCGCACCGGCTGCGGGACCCCGCGCAGGGCGGGGGCGCGCTGCTCGACCTCGGGGTGTACCCGGTGTCGTTCGCGCAGCTGCTGCTCGGGGAGCCCTCCGACGTCACGGCGAAGGCGGTGCTGTCCGAGGAGGGCGTGGACCTCCAGACGGGCGCCCTGCTGTCCTGGGACAGCGGGGCGCTCGCCTCACTGCACTGCTCGCTGACCGGCGGCACCGCCACGATCGCGTCGGTCACCGGTTCGCTGGGCCGGATCGACATCCCGAACGGCTTCTTCCACCCGGACCGCTTCGTGCTGCACCGGGACGGCCGGGACCCCGAGGAGTTCGTCGCCGACCCGGCCGACGGGCCCCGCAACAGCCTCAAGCACGAGGCCCGCGAGGTGATGCGCGCCCTGCGGGCCGGTGAGAAGGAGTCCCCGCTGGTGCCGCTGGACGGCACCCTCGCCGTGATGCGGACGCTCGACGCGATCCGTGACCGCGTGGGCGTCCGCTATCCCGGCGAGATCGGCGAGACGGAACTCACGCCGGTGTGAGCCCCTGGTTGCCCACCTCCGTCACGAAGGACGCGGCCGTGGCGATCGGTGCCCCGGGCCTGGTCACGTACGGGACGCTCCTGAAGTCGGCCCGGGCCCGCTCGCGGCCCAGCTCGACGGTCACGTAGCCGCGCAGCCCGTTGTAGAACTTCATGTGCGGGTTGGCCCGGGTGTACGTGTCCCAGGTCGAGGGCTTGTCGGCGCCGTCCCGGCCGCTGGAGATCGACGATCCGACGATCTCCGTGCCCAGGGTGCGGGAGGCCGGGTCGTCGAAGTCGTCCTTGATGTCGTAGGCGTACGCGACGTGCACGTCACCGGTGAGGACCATCAGGTTGTCGATGCCGGCCGCCTCGGCCCCGTCGAGGATCCGGCGCCGGGAGGCCCGGTAGCCGTCCCAGGCGTCCATCGACAGCCGGGCCGGGTCCGTGAGGTCGAGCTTGCGCTGCGAGAAGTTCACCTGCTGCGGTACGACGTTCCACAGGGCCCGTGACGCGCGCCAGCCGTCGAGCAGCCACCGCTCCTGGGTCTCGCCGGTCATGGTGCGTGCCGGGTCGTCGATCTCGGGGCCCGGTAGGTCGAGGCCGTCGCCGTAGGCCTGGTCGGAGCGGTACTGGCGGGTGTCGAGGACGTCGAACTGGGCGAGCCGGCCCCAGTGCAGGCGCCGGTACAGCCGCATGTCCGGGCCCGCGGGCCGCTGCGGGCGGCGCAGCGGCTGGTTCTCCCAGTAGGCGCGGTAGGCGGCGGCGCGACGGAGCAGGAACTCCTCGGGCGGCACGTCGTTCTCGGGGATGTCGTCGGCGTAGTTGTTCTCGGTCTCGTGGTCGTCCCAGGTGACCACGAAGGGGTGTGCGGCGTGCGCGGCCATCAGGTCCGGGTCGGACTTGTAGAGGGCGTAGCGCAGACGGTAGTCCTCCAGGGTGACCGTCTCGCGGTTGAAGACCGCCGGGAGGGTGCGGTCGGTGTAGTTGCGGTATCCGCCCACCGAGTTGACCGCGTACTCGTACAGGTAGTCCCCGAGGTGGAAGACCACGTCGACGTCCTCGGCGGCGAGATGGCCGTACGGGGTGAAGTAGCCGTCGGTGTACGCCTGGCAGGAGACCGCGGCGAAGGTGAGGGCGGCGGCGCGGCTGCCGGGGGCCGGTGCGGTGCGGGTGCGGCCGGTGGGGCTGATCCACCTGCCCACCCGGAAGCGGTAGTAGAAGAAGCGGTCGGCGTCGAGGTGCCCGACCTCGGCGTGCACGGTGTGGTGGAACTCGGGGTGCGCGACGGCCGTGCCGCGTCTGGCGATCCGGCGGAACCTCTCGTCGTGCGCCAACTCCCAGTGGACCAGGACGCGTTCGGCCGGGAGGCCGCCGTCCGACTGGAAGGGGACCGGGGCGAGGCGGGTCCACAGGAGCACCGAGTCGGGCTGCGGATCGCCGGAGGCGATGCCGAGGGTGAAGGGGTTCTCGGTGATCTTCGTGGCGTCGAGTTCGGCGGCGCTCGCCGTGCCGGCGGCGGGCAGGTTCACGGAGAAGGCGAGGGCGGCTGCCGCCCCGGTGACGGTCAGGAAGCGGCGGCGGGGTAAGTGGCGTGCGGCGGCGCGGAGTTCTGGGGTGTGCTGTGACCTGCGGGGGTCGTGTGTCATCCGGTCCTCCCCTGACTGATGGATGCAGAGACCAATTGGAGTGGTCCAGGACTACTCCTGATTGGCGCGTACACAACAGTCAGGTGTCGGACGGATGAGTTCCAGGTGGCGGCCGCTCGCCTACGCTGCGGCCCCATGGATGACAGGCAAACTACGAACAAGGTCGCGGTGGTGACCGGCGCGGGCTCCGGGATCGGACGTGCGGTCGCGGTGGAACTGCTGGGCGCGGGCTGGTCGGTGGCGCTCGCGGGGCGGCGGGCCGGGACACTGGAGGAGACGGCGGCGCTCGCGCCCGGGGGCGCCTGCGTGGCCGTACGCACGGACGTCTCCCAACCGGACGACGTGACCGCCCTGTTCGAAACCACCGTGGAGCGGTTCGGGCGGGTGGACCTGCTGTTCAACAACGCGGGGACGTTCGGTCCCGGCGGGGTGCCGGTGGAGGAGCTGCCGTACGAGGCGTGGCGGCATGTGGTGGACACCAACCTCAACGGGGCGTTCCTGTGCGCGCAGGCGGCGTACCGGCGGATGAAGGAGCAGGATCCGCAGGGCGGGCGGATCATCAACAACGGCTCGATCTCGGCGCACGCGCCCCGGCCGCACTCCGTCGCCTACACCGCGACCAAGCACGCCCTCACCGGCCTCACCAAGTCGCTGTCGCTGGACGGGCGGCCGTACGGGATCGCGGTGGGGCAGATCGACATCGGGAACGCGGCGACCGACATGACGGCGAGCATGGGGGCCGGAGCCTTGCAGGCCAACGGGGAGGTCACGCCGGAACCTGTGATGGACGTGGCCGACGTGGCGCGCACGGTGCGGCACATGGCGGAGCTGCCGCTGGAGGCGAACGTGCAGTTCGCGACCGTGCTGGCGACCGCGATGCCGTATGTGGGGCGCGGCTGAGCGCCTGCGAGGCGTGGCCGAGCAGCCGATTTCCACAAGCGGAATACGCTCTTCCACCCCACCGCGGCCGATTGGCGGCTTATGCTCATCACGCGCTCTCCACAAGAGCTTCACACTTGGGGGGTGGCGTTCCGTCGACCTTGCCCGAGGGGGGAGCGCGGCGGCCGTCCACGGGCCGGGTGGGGGTGGATCTCGCGTGGGACCGCGAGGTACGCACCGGCCCGTGGACGGCCGCCGCGCACATTCTCAGCTCGCACATCCCTTCCCAGCCGGCGCACATCCCTTCCTCACGGCCCCGCAATCCTTCGTCCCTACCTTGAGGGCGCGCCCACAGCGAGCGCCGCGGCTTGCCACTGTCAAGGCGGGGCAGATCACGTTGACCGAGCAGTCCGTCGCTCAGGGCTCCTAGGAGTTTCCGCTCACCGTTCGAGAATGCGGTTGACCTCGGTCAGCTGATCGGCGGTGAGCGCTCCCTTTTCCATCGCTGCCGCGTTCTGCTCTGCCTGAGCCACTGAACGGAAGCCCGGGATCGGAATGGTCTGCGGACTGCGGGCCCAGAGCCAGGCCAACGCGCCCTGCGCGAGCGTACGGCCGTTGCTCGTCAGGATCTCCTTGAGCGCGTCGATCCTCGCCAGCCACTCCGGGTCGGCCGTCGTGCCGTCTCCGAAGCCCTGCAGCCAGGCCGGGGGCTTGCTGCGGATGTCACCGGCGTCCTGCGCCCCTTGGCGCTTACCGGCCAGCAACCCCATCGCGAGCGGGCTGCGGTTGATGCTGGCCAGGCTCAACTCCTCGCACAGGGAGAGCATTTCGGGCGCGTCCTGCAACACGTTGAGCGCATGCTGTACGGCCGCACAGTGCTCCCCCTGCGCGAACACCTCGGCGCGGGTCGGGTCGTCGGTGCTCCAGGCGTAGGCGCGGATGAGCCCTTCGCGGACGAACTCCTCGCACAGGTCCCGGAGTTCGGCGGCTCGCTCCGGGTCGAGGTCGCTCAGGTGAAGCTGGTACAGGTCGATGTGGTCGGTGCCGAGCCGGTCGAGGGACGCCGTGAGGGCGCGGCGGGCGTGGGCCGGGGTGTCGTCGACGCCGGTGCGGGTGCGGGTCTCCTCGTCGAAGACGTTGCCCCACTTGGTGGCGAGCACGACGTCGTCCCGTCGCTTGCCCAGCGCCCGCCCCAGCACCCGCTCGCTGTGCCCGGCGCCGTAGGTGTCCGCCGTGTCGAAGAAGGTGATGCCCAGGTCGAGGGCGCGCCGGACCGCCCGTACGGACTCCTCGTCGTCGACCTTGCCCCAGCCGAGGGGCTGTCCGTCGGCGTCCTGCCATTCCCCGCCGATCGCCCAGCAGCCGAACCCGAGCGCGCTGACCTCGATACCGGAACGGCCGAGAGTGCGTGTGATCTCCATGCCTGAGAACGCTAGGAGTTGGAGCGCACACGAAGGCAAGGGGTCGTACGGGATCTCTACGCCTGGCTGGTCTCGAAGCGGGAGATCCGGCCGTCGTCCCCGACCTCGAAGTGCCACTTGGTGCGCATCTCGCCCCAGGTGTCGTTGCGGTAGCGGGCGATGAGGTCACGGCCGCCCCGGGACTCGTTGTCGACGTTCATATGGCCGTGGGAGGAGAAGATCTCCCGGTCGATCCAGTCGTCGAGGTCACGGTCGCTGCCGTCGTCCGCCATGGTCGCGCCGGGCGCGAGCAGGGCCAGGAAGGCGTCCCGGTCGTGGGCGTTGACGGCGGTGACGAAGGCGCGGACGGCCGGGTCGCTGAGTCTGGCGGTCTGAATCGTCATGCCAGTCAGACTCACACCGCGCCCGCAGGGCCGCCACCCGAACGGCGGCTCGGGTCTCCCGAACGGGTGTGAGCGGTGCGACGGTGGAAACGCGAGGGGGGTCTCGTTCCACTTCTCGTTCTGGGAGTCATCGTGACCGCTTACGACCGACGCGATCTGGGTCTGCTGCTGCTCCGGCTGGGAACCGGGGGTGTGCTGGCCGCCCATGGCGCGCAGAAGCTGCTCGGCTGGTTCGGCGGGGGCGGCATCGAGGGGACCGGCCAGTTCATGGAGTCCGTCGGGTACGCGCCGGGCCGGGCGAGCGCCACGGCGGCGGGGCTGGCCGAGGCGGGCGGCGGCACGCTGCTGGCGCTGGGCCTCGCGACCCCGGCGGCGGGTGCGGCGGCGGCCGGGGCGATGGCGGGCGCGTCCGCGGTGCACGCGCCCAACGGCTTCTTCAACCAGGGGGGCGGCTACGAGTACGCGGCCACGCTGGGCCTGACGGCGGCGGGCCTCGCGGTGACGGGCCCAGGCCGGCTCTCCCTTGACCACGCGCTGGGCCACACGGTGAACCGGGGGTGGATGGTGCCGGTGGCGTTGGCGGTGACGGGCCTGGCGACGGCGGCGGTCGTCGGGGCACGCGGGCGACGGCTGCGGGAGAAGGAGGGCGGCGACGATGACACGCAGACGGCGCTGTTCGAGGAGCAGGAGGCGTTGTTCGGGGAGTAGAGGTCTCACGGAGAGGGCCTGGCGGCCCGTGGCAAGCTGCTCCGCATGAGTGATCACGGCACGCCGCCCGAGGACCTGTGGAAGTCCGTCGACGCCCTGTGGGCCTGGCTGGAGGCGGACCAGCCGGTCAGCGGCCGCGAGGGCTTGCTGCTGCGGATGCTGAAGCTCTCCGAGGAGGTCGGTGAGGTCTCCGAGGCCGTGATCGGGGCAACCGGCCAGAACCCCCGCAAGGGCGTCAGCCACACCTGGGAGGACGTACAGGGCGAGCTGTGCGACGTGGTGATCACGGCGCTGGTGGCGCTGCGCACGCTGACACCGGACACCAGGGAGGTCTTCCACCGCCATCTGACCAGGGTGACGGAGCGTTCACTCGGCCCCGAGGCGGCCTGATCCCCCTCGGACGATGAACCGGACGACGGCCCCGTCCGAGGAGACCGGTGGACGCCACCGAGTTCAGCGAGCCGGAACACGAGGCCCGTATGACGAGGGCGGCCGGAGCAGCGGTCGAGGCAGGCCTGGTCGGGCTGCTCGTCACCCGAGGCCCGACATGGTGTGGTGCGTCGCCGCCGCCCTGTCCCGGCTGCTCCGCGGCGGCTGGTACCGCTGCAACATCTTCCGGGCAGGCGCCCAGGACATCAGCGACTGAACACGCCCACCGCGAGGCGTACCTGGTTCCCGACGGCGATCAGGTCGGCCGGGCAGGGGCGACCGCACTCGTGCCGTAGGCCGCCGAGAGCAAGGCGGGCAGGTCGTCGGGGGCGAAGTCATACGTCTGGGTACCCACGGCTGACAGGGCCAGCGCGGCCAGAGCCGCGCCCTGTTGGGCGCAGCGCTCCGGGTCCAGGCCCTCGGCCAGGGAGGCCAGGTAGCCTGCCCGGAATGCGGCTCCCGCACCGGTGGCGTCCACCACTCGGGGCGCCGTCACGGCCGGGACACGCACGGTCGGCCAACCGGCCCGGTCGATACGGCAGCCCTTCTCCCCGAGGGTGGTCACCCAGGTGTCGGTGCGCCGCAGCACCTCGGTCTCGGTCCAGCCGGTCCTGGCGAGCAGGAGACCGCGTTGGTGTTCATCGGTGAACAAGCAGGCGGCGCCGTCGACGAGTCCACCGAGGTCAGCACCGTCGAACCGGGCCACCTGCCGGGAGGGGTCGGCGACGAAGGGGATGTGCCCGTCGCGACAGGCCCTCGTGTGCCGGAGCATCGCCGACGGGTGGTCGGCGCCGACGAGTACCAGGTCGGCGCCGCCACAGCGCCGGACGACCTCCGCGAGGTCGATGTCGGAGGCCTCGGCCATCGCGCCGGGGTGGAAGGAGGCGACCTGGTTGCCGTGCGGGTCGGTCGTGCACAGGAAGCGGGCGGTGGGGCGGGTGGCGGAGAGGCGCACACCGGAGATGTCCACGCCGCGGCCCGAGAGCCGGGCCCCGTGGTCGCGGAAGTCCGCGCCGGCCGCTCCCACGAGCAGGGGCCGGTGTCCGAGTCCGGCCAGCCCGTAGGCGATGTTGGCGGCCACACCGCCGTCCCGGATCTCCAGTCCGTCGACCAGGAACGACAACGAGACATGGTCCAGGTGGTCGGCCAGCAGTTGGTCGGCGATGCGCCCGGGAAACGTCATCACATGGTCGGTGGCGATGGAACCCGTGACGGCGATGCGCACCTCAGAGCCCCGCGGCCGTGCGCAGCGCGTCCACTCGGTCCGTCTTCTCCCACGTGAACTCGGGCAGCTCACGGCCGAAGTGACCGTACGCCGCCGTCAGGGAGTAGATCGGGCGCAGCAGGTCGAGGTC
>NZ_JBEZKG010000007.1:253904-422610 GCF_040651535.1 Streptomyces sp. NPDC048420 | reverse complement strand
GACGGCGGCCACGGCGGCATCTTCCAGTACCACGAGCAGTTCGTGCCGACAGCCCTCGAGTTCTTCGGCCGGCCGTAGGGCCGCGATGCGGTCAGTGAACGGGCCGAGGACGTTTGACTCAGAGCCGTGACACCCGGTGGGCGTCACGGCTCTCGTCACCTGTTCGACGTAACCGACCTGCTCACCTCTCGGCTCTGTGGCGCCGAGGCGGTCGTCGTGCAGGATGGCGATGCGGAGACCGGTCGACGTCCCGTACGGCCACCAGGACCCAGGCCCAGGACCCGCACTGCCGCTACGGCGTATTTCGAACAGGCGCAGAGTCAGCCGCCGTACGAGCGGAGGACCCCCGCGCCGGCCGCTCCCGGGATCGCAGTTGCCCCGGGGACCACCCGCTAACGCGGCACCGGCGTCCGGGCCCGTGCCAGGTCATCCAGCCTGTGCTGACGTGCATCGCGCGAAGGCGAGGGCGTTCTCGATTCCCTGCTCGAGGACGTCGTCGGAGAGCTTTTGGTCGGAGAGCGCGCGGGACAGCTGCAGCGTTCCCACCGCCAGGGTGAAGAGCCCGACGGCCTGACCGCGGGCGGACTGCGGATCCTCGGGTGCCAGGCGGGCGGCGAACTCGTCCACGATGGCTTTGGCACCGTGGGTGTAGGCGTCCTTGGTTCCGTCACCGCAGCGGCCGATCTCGTCCAGCAGGGCGGCGTTCGGACAACCGTTGCCGGGGTTGTCCCGGTGCTCGGGCGACAGATACGAGCGGATGAGATCCTCGAGGCCCTCGCGGCCGGGCCGCAGCGTGCCGAACTGCTCCACCTGCGCGCGCAGCTGCTCGGCGACGACGTGCGCGACGAGGTCGTCCTTGGACTCGAAGTGGGCGTAGAAGGCCCCGTTGGTGAGTCCGGCGTCCGACATCAGCGTGGAGATGCCGGAGCCGTCGATGCCGTCCTGCTTGAAACGGTGGCCGGCCCGCTCGATGATCCGCTGCCGCGTCACCTGCTTGTGCTCCTTGGTGTAGCGCGCCACAGGGTTCCTCCCCAACTTTGCCGGGCCATTGCCTCGTATCCCATCCTAATCTATGGTCTGACGTATGTAATATTACGGTCGACAGGTGATGGTGGGACCGGTCTGCCGCCCAGCGGACGGCAGACCATGGGCCCGCGTGGTGACCGTTACCCGGCGCGACCGCCCCCACCCGCAGAACCAGGAGAGCGATGATGCTCAGCCCGAGCCGCAACGTGTCGCGACTGCTGACGGACACCGCGTCCCGATATCCCGAGCGCACCGCGATCGTCTTCGGTGACGACCGCATCACGTACGCCGCCCTCGACGCCGCCGCCAACCAGGTCGCGAACCTGCTCGTCTCGCGCGGGATCCGGCCGGGCGACAAGGTCGCGCTGTCCTGCCCCAACCTGCCCCACTTCTCCAGCGTCTACTTCGGCATCCTCAAGGCCGGTGCCGCGGTCGTGCCGCTGAACGTGCTGCTGCGGTCCGGCGAGATCGCCTATCACCTCGCCGACTCCGACGCGAAGGCGTACTTCGCGTTCGAGGGCACGCCGGAGCTGCCGATCGGGCAGGCCGCGTGGGAGGGGTTCGGGGCGACCGAGGGCTGCACCGAGTTCTTCCTGATCGAGAGCGGTGCCGCCGCGCCGGCCGGGGGAGGGACGCCGGAGTCGTATCAGGCGGTCGTCGCCGAGCAGCCCGTGACGTTCCGTACGGTCGAACGCGACGAGGACGACACCGCGGTGGTCCTCTACACCTCCGGTACGACCGGCCGTCCCAAGGGCGCGGAGCTGCGGCACCGCAATGTGTACGACAACGCGCTCATCGGCCGCGACCTGTTCGCCGCCGATTCCGGGCGCCCCGACACCTACTTGTGTGTGCTGCCGCTGTTCCACGCGTTCGGCCAGACCGTCGTCCAGAACGGGGCCTTCGCGTTCGGCGGCACGATCGTGCTGCAGCCCAGGTTCGAGGCGCAGGCGGCCCTGCGTCTCATGCTCGACCACGACGTGACGTTCTTCGCCGGGGTCCCGACGATGTACTGGGGTCTGCTCGCGGCGCTCGACGAGACGGTCGACGTCGCCCGCCTGGCGGCGAACCTTCGCGTGGCCGCGGCCGGCGGCGCGGCGCTGCCCGCCGAGATCCACAAGCAGTTCAAGGACCGTTTCGGCGTGACGATCCTCGAGGGCTACGGGCTGTCCGAGACCTCGCCGATCGCGTCCTTCTCCCGTTTCGGCGAGGAACCCCGCGTCGGCTCGATCGGAGTGCCCATCCCGGGCGTGGAGATGAAGCTCGTCCGCGACGACTGGTCGGATGCCGAGGGCGGCCCCGAGGAGATCGGGGAGATCGCGATCAGGGGACACAACGTCATGAAGGGCTACTACAAGCGGCCCGGCGCGACGGCCGAGGCGATCCAGGAGGGCTGGTTCCGCACCGGCGACCTCGCCCGCAGGGACGAGGACGGCTTCTACTACATCGTCGACCGGTCCAAGGACATGATCATCCGGGGTGGCTTCAACGTCTACCCGCGCGAGATCGAGGAAGTGCTCGTGGAGCACCCCGCGGTGTCGCTGGTCGCCGTGATCGGCGTGCCGCACGAGTCCCACGGCGAGGAGATCAAGGCCGTCGTGGTGAAGGAGGCAGGCAGCGGCACGACCGAGGCCGAACTCATGGCCTGGGCGAAGGAACGGCTCGCCGGGTACAAGTACCCGCGCATCCTCCAGTTCGTCGACGAGCTGCCCCTGACCTCCACCGGCAAGATCCTCAAGCGCCAACTCACCTGAGCAGGCCGGCTGGCTCTGCTCAGGCGGCAGGGCCGGCCGGCCGAGCCAGGCGGCCGAATCTGAGGTGGGTCCGCGACGGCAGAGAACCGCGTTGTCCCAGAACATCATGTGGTCGTTGACGGAGGCCTCCGGCACCTTTCTGTCCGGAGAGCCAGTGCTCGACGATCTTCCGGTCCCGCACCCGGAAGATGCCGACGACCGCCCGCCCGCCTGAGCCCGGCGCCGCGGTGCAGTGGCCGTGGACGGCGCCGAGGTCGCCCTTCGGGCCGTGGCGCTGCCGGGTCCGCCGGTGCCGCCGGGGCGTCTGGCACGTGATCGCGTGGTGCACGCGATCCTCGGCAAGCTCGACGGGCATGGGATGGGGCTGAGTCCACGTCCCGTGCGGCGAGTGCGGATTCGTTGCCGCGGGGCGGGACCTCGTGGTCATCGCCGGCATACCGCTCGCGTCGCGAGCGCAGGTTCACCGCTGCCTGGCTGTGCCGTGCGTACGCCGAAGCGCCCGAGGAGGCGATGGCCTCGGGCGCCGGGCGCAGGGGGCTGGGTCAGGCGGCGTAGGCGGGGTAGTCGGTGTAGCCGGCCGCGCCGCCGACGTAGAAGGTGGCGGGGTCGGGGGTGTTCAGGGGCGCGCCGGCGCGTAGGCGCTCGACCAGGTCGGGGTTGGCGAGGGCCATCGAGCCCACGGTGATGACGTCGGCGATGCCGTTGGAGATGTCCTTGGCGCGGGTGGCGATGTCGGTGCCGGCACGGTTGAGGATCAGCGTGTGGGGCCACAGCTCACGCAGCGTGCCCAGGAGTTCTTCGTCGCCGCCGTGGGCGAGGTGCAGGTAGGCGAGGTGGAGGGGGGCGAGGGCGCGCACGAGGTGCGGGTAGAGCTCGTGCGTGTCGTGCTCCGCGAGGTCGCCGAGCTGGAAGGGGTTGCCGGGGGAGAGTCGGATGCCGGTGCGGTCGGCGCCGATCTCGTCGGCTATGGCGGTGGCGACCTCCACCGCGAAGCGGATGCGGTTGTCGAGGGAGCCGCCGTACTGGTCGGTGCGCTGGTTGGTGCTGGGGAAGAGGAACTGGTGGACCAGGTAGCCGTTGCCGCCGTGGATCTCGACGCCGTCGGCGCCGGCCGCGATGGCGGCCGCGGCGGCCCGCCGGAAGTCGTCCACCGTCGCGGTGACCTCCTCGGTGGACAGTGCGCGCGGCTCCGGCATCTCCTGCATCCCGGAGCCGGTGAACGTCTGGCCTGCCGGCTTGATCGCGGAGGGAGCCACCGGCTGCCGGTGGTGGGGGGTGTTGTCGGGGTGGGAGATCCGCCCGGCGTGCATGAGCTGGATGACGATGCGTCCGTCGGCCTTGTGTACGGCGTCGGTGACCTTGCGCCAGCCGGCGATGTGCTCGTCGGTGTAGATGCCCGGGGTCACCGGGTAGCCCTGGCCGTCGGCGGAGGGCTGGGTGCCCTCGGTGATGATGAGGGCGTGCGAGGCGCGCTGGGCGTAGTACTCGGCGTTGAGATCGGTCGGCACGCCGTCCGGGGTGGCCCTGCTGCGGGTCAGGGGGGACATCGCGAGACGGTGCGGCAGGGAGATCTTTCCGGCGACGGTCGGGGTCCACAGGCTGTCGAGCATGCGTGATTCCTCAGGTTGTTGGTGGCGGACATCCGGCAGACCCGCGTTCCGGGCTGTCAATCCGATGAGGCATGTGAATCCGATGAGGCATCCGCCATGAGGATGAATATTTACATTACGAACATAATCCTTTGCGCGGCTGCTTACTCGTCGAGGAACTGAAGGGCGTGCTTCAGGAACCGCTCGGGGTACTGGAAGTGCGCTCCGTGCCCGGCGTCGGGGTAGATCAGCAGCTGGGCGTTGGGGATGTTCTGGGCGAGGTGCCAGGAGTTGATCGAGGCGATCATCACGTCGTTCTCGCCGTTGAGGACCAGCGTCGGCTGGGTGATCGCGTTCAGGTAGGCGTAGGGATTCTCGCCGGGCAGGGGTTCGGCGTAGGCGGCAACTGCCTCGAGCTGCGCCTGTGCGACTGCGAGCGAGCTCGGCGGGTCCTGGTCGGCCCGCTGGTGGCGGCGCTCCCAGAAGGCCCGGCCCGCGTCGACCGCGGCCTCAGAGCGGCCGAAGAACAGGAAGAGGAAGTCCTCCACGGTGGGGACCGGATTCGTCGCCACCTCGGGCACCTTGGGGTCCATCGTCGGGTCCCCGCCGCGGAGGCCGGTGCCGAGCAGGAGGAGCTTGCGCACCAGCTGGGGGTGGCGCAGCGCGACTTCCTCTGCCTGCCAGCCGCCGATCGAGAAGCCGAGCAGATCGACCTGCTCCAGCCCCAGCGCCCGGATGACCGCGGCGATGTCGTCGGCCATGTCCTCCATCCGGTTGCGCGGGGTGCCGGATGACGAGGCGATGCCGCGCCCGTTGAACAGGATGACCTCACGGCCTTCGGCCAGGCCGTCGGTGAGCAGCGGGTCCCAGTGGTCCATTCCCCCGCGGAGGTGCTGGACGAGGAAGATCGGGACGCCGGAGGGCTTGCCCCAGCGTCGGTAGGCGAACCGGTCGCCGTCGACCTCGACGTACTGGGTCGGTGCGGTCGCGTGCGTATCGCTCATGGCCTGGGCCTTTCTGGAGGGGATGAGCAATACGATGACGGTCGTAATTCAAAAAGTCAAGCTCTTAGATGTCGAACGACATCTATGTATGCTTGGCTGTCGAGCGTCGACCGTGGAAGGGCGGCTGGACATGCGAGTGACCAAGGCACAGGCGGAGCAGAACCGTGCGCACATCGTCGCGACGGCCGCCCAGCTGTTCCGCGAGCGCGGCTATGACGGTGTCGGCGTGGCGGAACTGATGGCGGCCGCCGGGTTCACCCATGGCGGGTTCTACAAGCACTTCCGCTCCAAGGCCGACTTGATGGCCGAAGCGTCCGCGAGCGGGCTCTCGCAGATCGCGGCGCGGGCAGAAGGCCTGGGCCCCGCCGAGTTCGTCGAGAGCTACGTCTCCCGGGAGCATCGCGACGGGCGCGGCGACGGCTGCACCATCGGGGCTCTCAGCGGCGATGCCGCACGTCAGCCGGCGGACATCAAAACAGAGTTCGCAGCCGGGATCGAGAACCTGCTGACGGCCCTTCAGCCCGCGAGCGGCACATCGGGGGATGCAGACCAGCTTGCGGCCCGCACCATGGTGATCGACATGCTCGCCCATTCGGTCGGAGCGATCATGCTGTCGCGGGCATGTCCCGACGATTCTCCGCTGGCGGACGAAATCCTCGATGTCTGCCGCAAGGAGATTCTCGCCTCGCTGGCAGACGGCAGCGGTGACCAGTCGGCGGCACTGGGCCCGAAAGCCTGAGCTTGTCCTTCGTGGTCGGCGGTTTCGTTTGAGGCCGGCAGCGCAGGCGGGCGGTGTCACCGTCGATCCGGACGATGCACTCTTTGAACAGCGCCATGGGCAGACGTTCCATGATGGGCTTGATGGCCTGGGCTGTTCGAGAGCCGTCGGGGTCCGAACAGTGTGGGGCGTGCAACGCCCCACGCCAGGGGCACGCCGGTCGGCCTCCCGAGCCGGTCCAGTGTGCGATCGAGCCGCAGGTCCCCGTTCTCGCAGGTCACGCCTCTGTACTGCGAGAACGAGCGATCAGGCAGTGCGGTCGGTATCGCGTGACACTACTGGCAGGCGGTTTCTTTCAGCTGCGGGGAGGAGTCCTCCACCCGCAACGCAAAGGCCGCAGCGCCGGCGTAGGAAGCCTCGACGACAAGAACGGCGATGAGCAGCGCATGGGGCCACCCATCCACCGCGATGCTGACCAGGCGCCCCACAGCCAGGCCGCTCATGAAGGTGAACAGCGTGATGAGCGAAGTCCTGGTGTAACGCGCGTTAAAGGCTCCCAGGCAGAACAAGATCGCCATGGCTACGAACAGTGACCCGGAACCGCTCCTGAAAATGTTCGCCTCCGATGGTGACTGGATGTCGACCCCGTAGACGTCGAGCAAGAGGTGGGGAGCCAGGAGATAGATCAACCCGATCACGGCGAGCCCGAGGCCCGCGGAACCAAGAACCAGCTCTTTCAGACGCATCTTTCTGATACCTCCGGCGTGGGAGCTCATCGAAGAAGCTCCGGAACATGCGGCACGAACTGCTCGTGGTGCTTGTGGTGCTGGAAGACGCCGCCATGGCCGGCATCGGGGTAGCTCGTGTGGGAAGCCTGCGGTCGTCCTCGCCGTACGCGACCAGCACGGGACGCCGGATCAAGGAAGTCCAACCCTCTCGGTGAGGTGCCGGACACAGCCTCCGTGTTCGGGCCCCGGCGGGCGGGGCGGTGCCCTCCGGCCGGGAGCTGGCGGCCGGGCCGCCGTGGAAGCGTGCCCGGCCGCCATGGGGCCCTGGTGGGCCGGGGAGGGAACCCGCCCGGGGTGTCGCGGCGCCCACGGGCGCCCAGTGGGGCGCTGCGGTCGGTCGTGGGCGCCGCCGGGGCGATCAGAGGGCTTCGCTGACCCGGCCGATGTACTCGCCCAGCTGGTACTCGACGTCGAGGCCCTTTTCGGCGACCAGTGCGCCGAGCCCGACCGCACGCGCGGCGAACCCCGGCTGCGTCAGGGTGCCCGCGAACTCGCCGAAGGCGGCGACCAGGTGGGCGTCCGGCGGCAGTGTCGCCCGGTTGACCTGGGACTTCGCGGTGGCAATTGCCTGCCGGTCGAAGGAGGCGAGGCGGGCGACGGTCGCGTCGACGAAGGCGTCGAGTTCCGCGTCGGGCAGGGTCCGGGTGACCCATCCCCAGCGTTCGGCCAGGTCGGCGTCGTAGTCGGCACTGCCGAGGATGGCCTCGAGCGCCCGGTCGCGGCCGATGGAGCGCGGGAGCCGCTCGGCGCCGCCTCCGCCGGGGACAAGGCCGAGGCCGACCTCGGGCTGGCTGAAGAACGCCTTCTCGCGGCTGGCGTAGCGCAGGTCGCAGGCGAGGGCCAGCTCGTTGCCGGCGCCCCGGGTACGGCCCCGGATGGCCGCGATACTGACGAACGGAGCCTTGCTCAGCCGCAGGACCATGTCGGTCCAGAGCGGGTTGTCGTCCTCGTGCTCGGGCAAGGGAAGGTCGGCGGCCGCGGCGGCGTCGAAGTGGTTGATGAAGAAGTCGGGGAGTTCGCTGGCGAAGACGACGACCTGGATGTCCGGGTCGTTCTCCAGCTCCGAGACGATCTTGTGCAGCGTCACGATCGACTCGGGAACCACCAGGTTCACGGGAGGATTCGAGAACGTGATCCTCGCGGTCCGCGGAGTCGTCCGCTCAAGGCGGATCGTGCTGGGCTGGCTCATGGCGTGGTTTCCGTTTCATGGAGGGGGCTTGGGCTTGCGTGGCCGTGATCGCGTCCGGTGACCACGGGGCTGTGGGGTCTGGTGGGGTGCGGGTGTCGCCGACTTGTCAGTCGGAGCTGCATCGGCTGTGCCGGCCCCGCCTGCACCCGTGCGGCAGGGTGTGGCCTCTGTTCGTTCGAGCTGATGGCGAGCCGGCGCTCGTTCCCACCATTTATCTTACGATCGTAATGCAATATGCCGGGAAGTGACTCGCCAGGCAAGACCCGACATGCGGGGGAATCATCGCCGGCCGTTTCGCACGTATGGCCGACCGGCGAACCGCAGCCGTCGAGACCGTCCGGAAACGCATGGGAGCGGGAACGGTCGGGCGGGCGAAAGAGATCCTCACTGTCGAGCGACGCCGCCGCCGGGATCCTCACGGATGGAGAGGAGGGCGGTAGTGACGATCAGACTGTCCAGTGCGGTGATGAATCCGGCCACGCTGGTGATGACCACGCCCGGATGGAGCTGCCGCCTCGAACCGGTTGCTTGTGCTGCTGCGTCGTGACGGTCCCTTGGTGGACGCACCTGGCGGTTGGCCGGTGGAGGCGCGGCTCCTCAGGGGAGCTGCGGGTAGAGCGCCGAAACGCCCCCGGACAGTGCTGCCTGTGCCTGGCGGGCCGCGTTGTCGGCGAGGATCTCGTAGGCGCCGGCGGCGATGCCGTCCACGGCGATGCGCGCGATGTCGGCCGGGTCGGACTTGGGCGCGTCGACGGCTCGGACCATCTCGGTGTCCATGTAGCCGACGTGCAGTCCGGCCACCCGTATGTTCTGGTCGGCGAGTTGCACGCGCAGGGCGTTGGTGAGCGACCACTCCGCGGACTTGGCGGCGCAGTAGGCGCCTATCTCCGGGAAGCTGACCCAGGACAGGCCGGACAGGACGTTCAGCATGGCCCCGCCGCCGTTGGCCGCGATCTGGGGTGCGAAGGCGCGGGCCACCGTGAGGGTGCCGAGGTAGTGGGTGTTCATCTCCAGGCGGATGTCGTCCAGGTCGGCGGTGAGCAGGTCGGCTCCCGTGGAGGAGCCGGCGTTGTTGACCAGGACGGTCACGTCGCCGGTGGCCGCGGCGGCTGCCGCGACGGAGGCGGGGTCGGTGATGTCGAGTGCGATCGGCTTGGCGCCGGGCAGGTCGACCTGGTCGGGATTGCGGGCGCCGGCGTAGACGGTGGCGCCGCGGCTGAGCAGTTCGGCGGCGAGGGCCCGGCCGAAGCCCCGGTTCGCTCCGGTGACAAGGGCGGTGCTGGCGGAGAGGTCCATGAGGGTTCCCGGTGAAGTGGAGAGGAGGCGACCAGAGCGCTGATGGTGTGGTGTGACCCAGGTCAATTGAATTACGGTCGTAATAGTAAGCAGGCCGAGTCGGTGATCGCAACCGATGCGCCTGGCGAAACACTGCGCCGGGCACCTTGCCAGAGCGCCGTCAAGGAGCTGATCGACGCGGGCAGGGCCAAGCGCTTCGGCCTGAGCGAGGCTGGCCCGCAGACCATCCGCAAGGCGCATGCCGTGCACCCGGCTTTCGTCTGCAGGCCGAGCACTCCTCTTCGAGCGGGACGTCGAGCAGCTCTTCACGGTCGTGGATGAACTGGGCCTCGGCTCCGTCGTCCACTCACCTCTCAGCCGCGGCTTCGTCACCGGCACCGCCAAACCCGCCGACGAACGCGACGTCACGACATGCGCCACGTCGACCGCCGGCAGCTGGCGACTTCTCCGCCTGTACGCCGCTCCGCCTGAACCGCGTACATGCCGAAGACGCCAGGCCGCGGGCCAGGTCCACCCCCATCAGCCGGCCCACGCCGGGCGGGCCGGTCGCACCGGCCAACACGATCACACCGAGCGTCACCCCCAGCAGCACGACGTCCAGGAACGCCATCACCACGACCGCCGCGACGAAGGCCATCGCGCCGGTGGCCGCGGAGACGACCGCCTGGGTGCTGACCGCCCGCGGCAGCGTGGTGTCCGAGGCGACCCTCGACATCAGATCGCCCGGCGGGATCCGCCCCCGACATGCCGTCGTCGACGCCCCTGACGGCCGGCCCGCACAGCGGCACCACGTTCGACATCATCGGCAGCGTCGGAATCGCGATCCTCGTGATCGTGGGCGCGACGGTGGCGATGGACCGCCTCCCGAGACTGCGCCGCCTGGCCAGGCCGGTCGTCGCCGTGGGCACCATGTCCCTGACCGCCCACGTCGGCCACTTCCTCGCACAGACCGCACTGTCCACGCCCGCCGGAACCGGCACCCAGCAGTCCTGGCTGCCCCTGATCATGTACGTCCTCGCAGCCATCCTGTTCGCCGCGATCTGGTCCCGCTTCTTCCGCCGCGGCCCCCTGGAGTACCTGCTCAACGCCGCCACCAAGCCTGCGAAGCACATCCGATGAGACCCGGGCCAAGGTGTGAACCTCCGCACTCCACCCCGGCCCGGGCCGCTCATGGACCCAGCATCTGCTCCTGGACCGGGTGTGCGCCTCCGTCCAGGGCGCGTTCTGGGCGCAGGTCGGACGCACAACGATGGCTGAACGGGGCCGCCCAGGTGGGTGTCACCTGGGCGGCCCCGTGTCGGGTGGGGGTTCAGCCGGTCGGGCCTGCCGGGGCCGTGGTGGTCTTGAAGCCCTCGGTCTTGTCGGCCTGGAGGGCGAACTCGTTGGTGAACGTCTTGCTGAGATCCACCGAGCCCGTCACGTCGCCGACCAGCTGTTCCGTGGCCAGGGAGGTCTTCGGGCCGCCTGCCGGCATGATGCCGTCCGGGAGGAACTGGCCCTTGTCCTGGGTCAGGGCCGTGATGTAGTCGGCCTTGCTGACCAGTTGGTTCGACACGAACGATGCCGGCAGCTTGTTCGCTATGTCGGCCGCGCTGTGGGTGTCGATCCAGTGCATGGTGGCGACGAGCGCGTCGACGACCTTCTGCACGGTGTCCTTGTGCGAGTTCACCCAGTCGGTGCGGGCGAGCACACCGGCCGCGGGGTAGGCGCCGCCCATCGCAGCTGTCGTGCCCTTCGTGGTGGCCAGGTCGATCGCGGACGTACCCAGGCCCTTCTTCTCGATCGCGGCGACCGTCGGCTGTGTCGTCATGACACAGGCGACCTTGCCGTTCTGCAGCGCGGCGATGGCGGTTGAGCCCGCGCCGACCCCGATCCGGTGGAACTGGCTGGTCTTGACGCCCTTCTTGGCGGCCAGGAACTGGGTGAGCGTGTCGGTGCCGGAACCCAGGTCGGTGACGCCGACGGTCTTGCCCTTGAAGTCGGCGCCCGAAGTGACGCCCGACTTCTTGGCGCACATCTCGCGCTCGCCCGGCGCGCCGGAGAGCTGGACGACGTCCTCGACCGCCTTGCCCTTGGCCTGGAACTCGATGGTGTGGTTGTACCAGGCCCCGGCCATGTCCACCTGCCCCGAGGCCATGGCCTCCTCGGCGCCGACGCCGCCGTCCTGCTCGGTGCTGAGCTGGACGTCGACGCCGTACTTCTTGTAGAAGCCCAGCTGCTGAGCGAGCTGGTACGGCAGGTAGATCTGCTTGTCGAGGCCGCCGGCCATGAGCTTGACGGTCGGCGTGCCGCCGGAACCGCCGCTCGAAGTGCCGGCGCTGGAGTTGCCGGAGCAGGCGCTGACCGCACCGAGGGCGAGGACGGTGAGGAGAGACGCGGCGACGGCGACGGGTCGTCTGGACATGGCGGGCCACATTCCTTTGCTGAGGTGGATCAGAGGGGAGGGAGGGGGTCAGAGGGCGTTCGAGGCCTCGGAGGGGGCCGGCGGGCGCCAGGACAGCAGCCGGTGTTCGAGCTTGCCGATCAGCCACTCGGCGCCGAGCACGATGACCGAGATGACGAGCATCGTGGCGAACACGCCGTTGGGGTCGAAGTTGTTCTGCGCGGTCTTGATGACCAGGCCCAGGCCGCTCTGCGCGCCGAGCACCTCGCCGACCAGCGCGCCCACGATGGCGAAGCCGAAGGCGCTGTGCAGGCTGGCGATGATCCAGGTCAGTGCGGACGGCACGATGACGTGCCGGATGATCTGCATCTGGGAGGCGCCGAGCACCCTGGCGTTGGCCAGAATGTTGCGGTCGACCTCACGCACGCCCTGGAAGGCGTTGAAGAAGACGATGAAGAAGACCAGTACCGCGGCGAGCAGGATCTTGGGCAGCACGCCGATGCCGAACGCGACGATGAAGATCGAGCCGAGGACGATCCGAGGGATCGCGTTGACCATCTTGATGTAGGGGCCGAGCACGTCGGAGAGGTAGCGGCTCTGACCGAGTGCGACACCGAAGACCACTCCGGTGAGGGCCCCGAGCGCGAAGCCGGCGAGCGCCTCCTGGATCGTCGTCCAGATGTTGGCGTAGAAGGAACCGAACTCGGTGCCGTTCTGGAAGAGGTCGACCAGCCGTCTGGCGATGCCGGAGGGCTGCCCGAAGAAGAACGGGTCGACGATCCCCCAGGTGGTGAAGGCCTGCCAGCCGCCGATGACGAGGATCGCGAGGCCGATACGGCCCGCCCACACCAGGGCGACGCGGCGCCGCAGAGCGCGCTTGGCGGCGGCCGCGCCCGAGCCCGGCGCGCCGACCTCGACGGGAGCGGGCGAAACAGCGGACGTCGTGCTCATGCCGTACCTCCTGCGGTGCGTGCGTAGGCGCGCTCCACCTCCTCGCGCAGCGAGTCCCAGATCTGGTGCTGGAGTTCGGTGAACCGCGGCTGGAAACGGATCTCCTGGACCGAGCCGCGCGGACGGGGCAGGTCGATGTCGAAGACCGCCTTGACCGATCCGGGGCTGGACGTCATGACGACGACCCGGTCGGCGAGCGCCACCGCCTCGTCGAGGTCGTGGGTGATGAAGATGACCGACGGACGGATCTGCTCCCACAGACCGAGCAGCTCGGTCGACATGATCGCCTTGGTCTGCACGTCCAGGGCGCCGAACGGCTCGTCCATGATCAGGATCCGGGGTTCGTTGATCAGCGCCGCGGCCATCGCCACGCGCTTGCGCATGCCGCCGGAGAGCTGGTGCGGGTAGCGGTCCTCGAACCCCGACAGACCCACCCGGCGCAGCCAGTCGCGCGCCGTCGCCTGGGCCTGCTGCTTCGGCACCCTGCGGAAGACCGGGCCCATCAGCACATTGCCCAGGACGGTCTTCCACGGCAGCAGCGCGTCTGCCTGGAACATGAAGCTCACGCCGTCGGTGACGCCGTTCACCTCACGGCCGCCGACCTTGACCGAGCCCTCGCTGGGCCGGTCGAGCCCGGACACCATGCCCAGCGTCGTGGACTTCCCGCAGCCGGTCGGGCCCACCACCGCGCAGAACTGGCCGGGCTCCACGGTGAACGAAACGTCCTGCAGCGCCGTGAACACCTCGCCCGCGGGAGTCAGAAACCGTTTGGTGAGTCCGGAAATCTCGACTCGCGCGCTGTCCTGGCCGGTTTTCTCGGCGACCGGGCTCACCGCCGCGTCGTTTCGCGAAGCCATCTGAGATCGTCTCCTTCCTGACCTCGGAGGTCGAGGAAGGCAGACGCTAGAGGCCGCCGGGTGTTACGTCGCTGTTTCCTCCGTATCCCGCGTTAGCCGTGTTAGCCGTGCTTTTGCTCGTTCTGCTCAACGGCCGGGGGTGGGCAGAAGGCCGGTGCCGGGAGCACAATCACGCCACCACGGGTACGGCGCAGGGGCCGCCCCCGGCCCCGCACGACAGGCAGAGACACCCGTGACACGCATCCGCATCCCGATCGGCCGCGGTGGGAAGGGGCGGCTCTCCGCGCGGATCCTGGCCAACCAACTGGTCATCCTGGCGCTGACCGGGCTGATCGGTTTCGTGCTGTTCGCCTTCGCACAGCGAGGCGAGATCGACCGTGCCTACGAGAAGCGGGCCCTGGCCATCGCCGAGACCACGGCGGCGGAACCGCAGATCCGCCACGCCATGCAGTACGGGGGCGGCGGCGACGTGGTGCAGACGGTGGCCGAGCGGATCCGCAAGGCGTCGGGCGCGTCGTACGTGGTCGTGCTCGACCTGCGCGGTGTCCGCCACTCGCACCCCGACCCGGCGCTGGTCGGTGAACCGACCGGGGACCGGATCGTGGTGCTGGACGGCAGGACGCACGTCGGCACCGACCAGGGCGCGACCGGGCGCTCCGCCAACGGCAAGGCCCCGCTGTACGGGCCCACCGGCAAGCTGGTCGGCGAGGTGTCCGCGGGGATCCCCGAGCACTATGTGCTGGGTGAGCTGTGGCGTGAGCTGCCCACCTTCGGCCTGTACAGCGCCGTCGCCGTCGCCCTCGGCTCCACCGCCGCGTTCCTCCTGGCCAGGCAGCTCAAGCGGACGACGTTCGGGCTGGAGCTGGAGGAGATCGCCGGGCTGCTGCAGGACCGGGAGGCGATGCTGCACGGAATCCGTGAGGGAGTCGTCGCCTTCGACCCGGACGGCCGGATCACGCTGGTCAACGACGAGGCCCGCCACCTGCTGGGACTCGGCACCGCGCTCGGCAGCACGCTGGCGGAGGTCCTGCCCGACGGGCGGCTTCGCCGCGCCCTGGACGGCACCCTCGCGGGCGGCGACATCAGCGTGCTCACCGACGACCACTGCCTGGTCGTCAACCGGATGCCGGTCGCCCTGCACGGCCGGGAACTGGGCGCCGTGGTCACAGTTCGCGATCGCACCGAGCTGATCGGTCTGCTGCGCGAACTGGACTCGGTGCGCGGGCTGACGGACGCGCTGCGCGCCCAGCAGCACGAGTTCACCAACCGTATGCACACGGTGGCCGGACTGCTGGACATCGGCGACCACGACGCCGCCTACGAGTTCGCCGTCGACACGGCCGGTGCCGAGCAGGCGCTGACCGAATCCGTACGGGAACGGATCGGCAACCCGCTGCTCGTGGGACTGATCGTCGCCAAGATCACGGTGGCCGCGGAACGCGGGGTGCGGATCGTCCTCAGCGAGGACTCCGCCCTCGGCGAGGACCCGCCGCATCTGCGTCGGCTGCTGACCATCGTCGGCAACCTGCTGGACAACGCGATCGACGCGTCCGCGACCGGACCGGCGCCGTCGGGCGGTGCCGAGGTCTGTCTCACGCTGATCGAGGCCGTCGGCGCGGTGCGGGTGGAGGTGGCCGACACCGGTCCCGGCATCCCGCCGGACAGCGCCGAGTCCATCTTCGAGGACGGCTGGTCGACCCGTCCGGACCGCGGCACCGCCCGGCGCGGCCTCGGCCTCGCGCTCGTCCACCGGCTGGTGCAGCGGCACGGCGGCACGATCGCCGTCAGCGAAGGCCCCGGCGCCGTCTTCACCGTGATGCTGCCGGTGCCCGATAACGCGCCCGGCCCGCGAGGCGCCCTGTTCACGACGGCTTCGCCGGTACTGGACGGCGTGGCAGGAGGTGATCGCTGGTGATCCGGACCCTGGTGGTGGACGACGACTTCCGGGTGAGCCACATCCACTGCGACTACGTCTCCCGCGTCCGAGGCTTCGAGGTGGTCGGCCAGGCGGCGACCGTGGCCGAGGCACTGGCCGCGGTGCGCGACCTCCATCCCGACCTGCTGCTGCTCGACATCTTCCTGCCGGACGGCAGCGGACTGGACGTGCTGCGCCGGCTCAGCGGCGACGAGGGCGGCGACCGCCCCGACGCCATCATGATCACCGCCGACCGGGACATCACCTCGGTACGGATCGCGATGAAGCTCGGCGCCGTCGGATACCTGGTCAAGCCCTTCGGCGCACCCGACCTCGCCGAGCGGCTCACCGCCTACCGGGAGCTCCAGCACCGTATGGACGCCTTGGGCGCGGTCCCCGAGACCGAACAGGCTGACGTGGACGCGCTGTTCAGCGCCGCCCGGCCGCCGGCCGTGCCCCGCGTCCCCGCGAAGGGGCACTCCGCGCCGACGCTCGCCCTCCTGCACCAGACCCTGCGCGGAGCGCACGACGCCCTGTCGGCCGCGGAGGCCGCCGAACGCACCGGGGTTTCTCGTGCCACGGCTCAGCGATATCTCTCCTACCTGGTCAAGGAGGGCATGGTCCGGCTCGAACTTCGCTACGGGGCCACCGGCCGCCCCGAGCACCTCTACCGCATCGCGCACTGAGCGGACGCAGGTGGCTGGTGAGGCCGGGCACCTGTCGGGTGCCCGGCCTCGGTGTCTCACAGAAGAGTGCCGGTCAGCTGAGGTAGCCGCTGGTGTCGACGATGAAGTCGGCTGTGCCGTCGCTGTTGTTGTAGATGCTGATCTGTCCGTTGGTGTCGGTAGGGGTGAGGGTGAGGTTGGCCATGGTGTCGCCGGTGCCCCAGTTGAGGTTGCTGGTGGCCGGCTTGCCGACGCTGGTCGGGTAGACGGTGGCGTATCCACCCGCGGTCGGACCGTTGACGGTGACCATCGCGGCGAGGGTGGGTGTGGTGGCCATGGTGACCTGCTGGGTGATGGCGGTGGTGAGGGTGTACGCGCTGTTGGCGGCCACGGGGATGCTGGTTCCGCCGATGCCGCTGCGGGTGTCGACCAGGCGGGTGGGATTGAGGGTGTGGAATTTCTGGCCGGTCGTGCTGGTGGTGTAGTAGCCGGAGATGTCGGCCAGGACTGCGGTGGCGTTGCCGTGGACGGAGATGGTGATGGTTCCGTTGGTGCCGATGGGGACGTCTCCGGAGAGTGAGGCGATGCTGTTGCCGGTGTTGAAGCTGAGGCTGGTGTCGGTCGTGGGGGCGTAGCCGGTGGCGTATGCCTGGAGGTAGCCGGTGCCTACGGCGTCGGAGGCGGCGAGGTCGACGGCGACGCCGGTGGCGTTGGCGGGGACGCCGTTGAGGCCGGTGATCTGGAGGGTGAAGTTGGCGCCGGCGGCCACGGTGCCGGTGCTGGTCAGGCTGGTGTGGGCGACGCTGGAGCGGGTGTCGAGGGCGCGGACGGCGCTGGTGAGCGGTGTGTAGGTCTGGTCCCCGGTGATCGTGGGGTCGCTGGTGAAGTAGCCGGTGAGGTCGACGACCAGGGCGGCGGTGCCGCTGCTGCCGTCGACGTGGGTGTAGAGGTCGATCTTGCCGTCGTTGCCGACCGGGACGATCTGGTAGCCGGTCGCGGTGACGCCGGAGGCGAAGTTGGTGGACGAGGTGATGGGGCGTTGGGTGCCGTCGGCGTAGGTGGTGACATAGCCGGAGTCGCTCTCGCCGGTGGCGGTGACGTCCACGGCGACCGCGGTGACCGAGGCGGGCACGGTGCTGGGGACGCCGCCGACCGGTGAGGTGACGCTGTCGCCCGCGATCTTCAGGCTGGTGACGGAGCCGGACGCGATGGTGCTGGTGCCCGCGGTGACGCCGGTGGTGTAGGTCAGGCCGCTGCTGCTGCGGGTGTCGAGGATGCGGGTCGGGGTGACGGCCTGGTGGTAGCCGGCCGGGGTGTAGGGCTGGGCGGGCGGGACGACGGAGCCGGTCCAGGTGCGGACGCGGGCGAGTTCGCCGGTGAAGTAGTCGGTACGGGCGGAGGCGTTCAGGGCGTCGCCGAGCTGGAGGTTTCCGCTGGCGCCGGTGCTGGGGGCGGTGTGGTCGCCGGTGGCGACGAAGACGTCGTCGACGTAGAGGTTCATCACGCCGGTGGTCTTGTCGTAGGTGGCGGTCAGGTGGGCCCAGGTGCCGAGGTGGACGGTGCCGCCGGTGACGGTGTCGAAGGTCCAGGCGGTGCCGGAGCCGGTGTTGAGGCTGAACTGCCAGCCGCCGGTGGTGGGCAGGAGCAGGATGCCGGAGTCGGCGCTGCCGCTCTGGGAGAGGACGGCGCCGCCGTAGGCGGTGGGGTCGGCCCAGAGGGACACGGTGAACGACTTGGTCAGGTCCAGGGCCTTGGCGCCCTGGAGGTAGTCGTGGTCGCCGGCGTCGAGGGCGACGTCGGGGTCGAACAAGCCGCCGGTGGGGGCGGTGACGCCGCTGGTGCCGGTGAGGGTGATGGCGCTGGTTCCGGCGTCGTCGGCGGTGAGTGCGGTGGTGTCGTAGTCGTTGAGGGGCCAGTCGTGGGTGTCGGTGCTCAGGGCCTGGCCGGTGGGGGTGGTGAAGGTGGCGGTGGTGCCGGACAGGGTCATCTCATGGGCGGTGGCGGTGCCGGTGCTGCCGACGGTCCACAGGTCGGGTGTGCCGTCGTTGTTGATGTCCGCGGCCTGGAGGGTGGGCTGGCTGCTGGAGTCCCAGCCGGAGGCGGCGGCCTCGGTGGAGGTGAGGGTGGTGTCGGTGGCGCCGTTGGAGAGGGCGTCGTAGGTCAGGGTCTGGAGGTTGGCGGGGCTGAGGTACCAGAGCTGGCCGTGGGAGGGATCGCCGGTGTCGGTGCTGGTGTCGCGGGCGAACAGTTCCGGCATGCCGTTCGCGTCGAGGGTGCTGGTGAGGGTCCAGCCGCTCCAGCCGGTGGTGCAGCCGGTGGTGGTGGCGGTGTTCTGGGCGAGGCAGTACGGGTTGTAGTCGGCCAGGTCGGTGGCCTGGTCGGCGCCGGGGTACAGGCCTGCGGCGGGCGCGGAGTTCTCGTCGTAGAGCGAGCCGTTGATCACCAGGAGGAGGTCCGGATAGCCCGTGGCGGTGTTGCCGTTGACCGTGTTGTAGAGGCCGCCGCCGCCGGCGATGGAGGTGGCCGGGGTGGTGGTGTCGGTGGTGGTGCCGTCGTCGTTGAAGGTGGTCGTCGTCAGGGCGAAGACGCCGGTGGCGTTGGTGACGGGCAGGGAGTCGACGGGCTGGAGGTCGGTGCCGTCGCCCTGGCCGCGCAGGATCTCGCCGCTGACGGCGCCGGTCGAGTTGTCGTAGCCGTAGTCGAGGACGTCGTTGAAGCCGTTCCCGGTGAAGAAGTGGCCGGTGACGGCCTGGGTGCCGGTGAAGGAGGTGGCGGTCTGGGTGGTGGAGACGCCGTTGCCGTCGATGCCGATGTTGCGGGCTACGGGGTTGAGCTTTCCGCCGCCGTTGCCGGTGGCCTGCCAGAGTCCTGCGGGCAGGGAGTTCTTGCCGCCGACCGTGAGCAGGTCGGCGTTGCCGTCGCCGTTGAGGTCGTCGCCGGTGGCGGTGGCGGGGGCCTGGGCGATGAACCGGTAGTCGTAGGTGTCGCCCACGTTGCCGCTGCTGCCGACGGCGGTGACGGTCAGGACGTTGGTCTGGGTGGTGGGCTTGAGCGAGATGGTGGCGGTGTAGGGGCTGGAGCCGGACGCGCTGACGGTGACCGGGTTGCCGCCGTTGAGCTGGTAGCGGTAACTGCCGGGTGCGCTGGTGGTGTTGGTGTCCGTGATCGTGAAGCTCGCCGATGTGCCGACCGTGCACAGGCTGTCGCCCGAGGGGCTGTCGGTGAGTTCGGCGCACTCGCTGGTGGTGGAGGTGACGGCGTTGACGGTGGGGGCGCCGGGGGCGGTGGGGTCGTAGTAGAAGTGGCAGGTCTTGGACTGACTGCTCGTCAGATGCTGGTCGGTGACGGTGAGATACCAGGCGAACTCGGTCTTCGCGGTGAGCGCGTTGAAGGGCCCGGAGGCCGTGTGGGAGTAGAGGGTGCTCGCGGTGGTGCCGCTGGTGGCGTTGATCGCCCGGGTGTAGGTCGTACCGCTCGCCATGTTCTTCAGCGTGAAGTTCGCGGTGAGCGGGCTGGTGGTGCCGTCCGGGTCGGACACCGCGGCGCGCAGGGTGACGTCACCCAGTCCCAGTGAAGTCGGCGTGGTGGCTGTGCAGTTGGTGGCCGGGCTGGTGGTCAGCGAGGTCGGGGTGGTGGGGGTGTGGTCGTAGGTCGTGGTGATCGTGGCCTGCTTGCTGAACTGCTTCCACGCCAGGTCGTCGCTCTCGTCGGCGGCGAGCAGGCCGAAGGTGGCCTTCGACCAGTGGTTGTCGGCGGCGCGCTGCATCAGCGAGGTGAGGGAGTACGTGACGTCGGCGGGGCCGCAGGAGGTGGACCAGCCGTGGGCGACGGACTGCGAGCCGATCTTGCTGAGCCGGGAGGGCTGGTTGTTCCACGTGGTGGACGAGGAGATCGAGCCGGTCCAGTACAGGTCGAGGGCCCTGGCGGTGCAGGAGGCCGACCAGTTCTCGTAGAAGGAGATGTCGGAGGAGATCACCGTCGAGTTCCACAGGGCGCTGTGGACGCTGGTCTGGAAGAACGACCGGTTGGTGGAGACGTCGGAGGTCCAGTCGGTGTAACCGACGTGCAGGGGGCCGGGGTTGGAGGAGCCGGGCTTCCAGAAGGCGGTGTTCGGCCACTCGTTGTCGACGAACGCCCATGCCTGGACGGTGTCGGTCTGGCCGGATGCGGTGAAGGTGGGGTCGATGTAGACCGGGTAGGTGGTGTGCCCGCCGGTCAGCAGGCCGCGGTCGGGGGACAGGCCGATGCGGCCCGCGCGGTAGGTGGCCTTCAGGCTCGCCCTGCGGGCCGCGTCGCCCGGAGCGGCCGCACTGGAGGCGAGGGGGGCGCCGTTGTGCCGGTCCACGCTCTGGCCGGTGTGCGGGTCGGTCGCCTTCGGGGTGTTCGCGGCGGGCCGGGTGGAGTCCCACATGGTGGGGGCGGTGGCGGAGAACAGGGTCCGACCGGCGCGGTCCTTGGCGGTGATGTCACCGGCCTTGTCGCCGGTCAGGGTGACCCCGGTGGCCTTCGTGGCGAGGGCCAGGGCGGTGAGGGCGGGGTTCGCGGCGGCCTTGGCGTTCTTGACGACCAGGACCTCGCTGAACCCGCCGCTGTCCTGTGCGGTGACCGCGAGATCCACGTCGGGGAGCACGTCGTGGTACGTCGCGGTGGGGCCGGACAGGGTGGGAGTGCCGAGCGCGAACGCGGAGGGCAGCGACACGGCCAGGGAGCCGCTGCCGGCCCGCATGGTGGCCAGGGGCGTACCCGCCGTGCCGCCGGAGAGGGTCAGCGAACTCGTCGCCACCTTGGGGGAGATCGTGCCGTCCGCGTGCCGGACCAGCGTCGCGTCCAGGCTCTTCCATCTCCCGTCCACCAACTTGCGTACGGGCGCGATCGTCTGTCTGAGCGTCAGTGTGCCGTCCGGGTTGGCGGTGAGCGTGGAGGAGTCCGTCGTGGCCGCAGTCGCCTGGACCGGTTTGCCCGTGGAGCGTGCCTTCGCGAGCGCCTGGTCCTCGGTCAGGCCCGGGGAGGAGCCGGCCGGTGTCCTGGTGGCGGTGGGGGAGTGCGCCGGGACGGCGGCGTTGGCGAGAGCGGGGCTGCCGACCGCGCCGGCGACCGCGAGAACGGTGGCGCCGACGACCGCGCGGCGCGCCCATGAGCGGGGCGGAGAAGCCGACCCATTCTTTTGCATTTCTTTCCCCCAATTCCTGGGTTGCTAAAGAAGTCAAAGCGTTCTGCAAAATCCGGTTGGGAAACCCTTGGTGATCGGCCCGCTGATGGGCCCGCATCGCGGATATCCAAGGCCGCGTCACCGTATGGGGAGTTGAGGCAGCATGCGAGTCGATGTGATCCAGGTCACACGGAATAGGCGTCGTGGATGTATGGATCTGTCGCCGTTTGCGGATTCTTCATGGGTTGGTTTTTTCCAATCCCATATTCTCCGCGATTGAACTTTCGGGTATTTCTTCAGTTCGGCTTGATGGTCGTGAGTGAAAAGGGGGGATCCGGTGTCCGGTAGACGCACGCGGCTCGTGGCGGTGGGATGGACGGCGCTGTTGGCCTGGTCCCTGTGTGTGGGTCCGGCCTTCGGGTCGACGGCGGGCGCACCTCCTTCCCCCCACAGGACAGCTGCGAAGCCGAAACCGGACCTCGGCCGCTCCGTCACGGGCCTGAAGTCCGTTCCGCGCAAGGACGTGCGCACCTCGGACGCCACGCGTCACACAGCGGCGCCGACCCGGACCGCGTGGCCTGTCGCCAGGACCGCGACCCTGGAACTCGGAGTGCCCCGGCACCCGGCGACCACCGGCTCCAAGGCCACCGCGTCGGGAACGCCCGTGTGGGCGCAGGCCGTCGCGCCGGGCAAGGGCTCCTACAGCGGCCCGAGGACGCTGGGCGTCCAGGTCCGGCCCAGGTCGCTGTCCACGCGCTTGGGCGTCTCCGGCCCCGTCTGGTCCCTCACCCCCGGCCGGACCCCTGCTGCCGGCCGGGTGGAAGTGGGCCTGGACTACGGGGCGTTCAGCCAGGCCGTCGGCGGCAACTACGCCTCACGCCTGCGTCTGGTGGAACTGCCCGCCTGCGCGCTGACGACCCCGCAACTGGCCAAGTGCCGCCGGCAGACCCCGCTGACCTCCCGCAACGACACCAAGAACGCGGCCGTGTCGGCGGCTGTCACCTTCCCCGCGGCTTCCTCGGTGCAGCCCGCCTCGACGGGAGCCGGTCGGCCTGGGGCGGGGGCGGCTGTGCCGGCCGTCTACAACGGCCCGGCCTCCGCCGTCGCCTCGGCACAGACGGCCTCGACCTCGGGCGCGGCGACCGTGATCGCGGCCACCGACTCCACCGGCCAGGAGGGCGGAGCGGGCGGCACCTACGCCTCCACCCTCTCCTCGGCCGGCTCCTGGGCCCAGTCGGGCTCGTCGGGCGACTTCACCTACACCTACAAGGTGGAGGTGCCCGGCGCCTCGACGTCGCTGGCGCCGGACGCGTCCTTGAGCTACGACTCCGGGAGCGTGGACGGGAAAACGGCCAACACCGAGGCCCAGGCCTCCTGGGTGGGCGACGGCTGGAGCACCCAGGACTCCTTCGTGGCACAGGAGTTCACCCCGTGCGACGACTCCCCGGAAGGCAGTGCGGGGTCGGTGACCACCTCGGACGAGTGCTACGACGGCCCCGTCCTGACCCTGTCGCTGAACGGTTCCTCGACGTCGATCGTCTACGACAAGGACACGTCCACCTACAAGCTGGCCGACGACAAGGGCGCGACGGTCAGCAAGGTGACCGGTTCCTCCAACGGCTCGGGTACGTATGACACGTCGTACTGGGTGATCACGGAGCGGGACGGCACCAAGTACTACTTCGGCCGCAACGAGCTGCCCGGCTGGGCGTCGGGGGACGGCACGACGAACTCGGTGGACTCCCAGCGGGTGTACGCGGCCCACTCCGGCGACCCCTGCTACGACTCCACGGCCACCAGCAGCTACTGCACGATGGCCTCGAAGTGGCACCTGGACTACGTGACCACTGCCACGGGTGCGGCGATGGCGTACTACTACAAGCAGGACACCAACTACTACGGCGCCCACAACGGAGACTCCGAGGTCAAGTACGTGCGCGACTCCTACCTCGCGCACGTCGACTACGGCTTCACCACCGCCACCGGCCCCTACGGCACCGTCCCCGACAAGATCGTCTACGGCACGTCGGTGCGCTGCACCTCGACCAGCGCCAACTGCGGCAGCGCGGAGACCACGTCGAACGCGGCCTACTACCCGGACGTGCCCTACGACTTGAGCTGTGCCTCCGGAGCGACGTGCAGTGCGCATGCGCCGTCGTACTTCTCCACCGTCCGCCTCAGCTCGATCACCACCCAGCAGTACTCGGCCTCCTCCGGTGCGTACGTGACCGTGGACTCCTATGCGTTGACCCAGACGGAGCCGTCCACGGGCGACGCCACCAGTGCCACCCTGTGGCTGTCCTCCGTCCAGCGCACCGGCGCGGACACCACCGCGGGCGGCTCGACCTCCTCGATCACCATGCCGGCGGTCCAGTTCACCGGTTCGGCGCTGGAGAACCGGGTGAGCACCGCCACCTATCCGGGCCTGTTCCGCTACCGGATCACGGCGATCACCACCGAGATGGGCGGCGTGATCGGTGTCTCGTACACGCTGCCGACCGCGTGCTCGACCTCGGCGACCCCGTCCTCGAACACGGCGTCCTGCTTCCCGGTGTACTGGACGCCCAGCGGCTACATCAGCCCGATGCTGGACTGGTTCAACAAGTACGCCGTGCAGGAGGTGTTGGAGACCGACACCACCGGCGGGTCGGCGACGAAGGAGACCGACTACGCCTACAGCGGTGCGGCCTGGCACTACGACGACGACGAGAACACCAAGGCGAAGTACCGCACGTACGGGCAGTGGCGCGGCTACCAGCAGGTGACCACCACCACCGGCAACGGCTCGGGGGACGCGAAGACCAAGCAGGTCGACTCCTACTACCAGGGCATGGACGGCGACTGGCTCTCCGCCACCTCGACCCGCAGCATCTCGCTGACCGACTCGCAGGGCGGCCACCACACCGACTCCGCCCAACTCGCCGGTCGGGTACTGGAGTCCACGTCGTACCTCGGTGACGGCGGTGGCGTCGACCACTCCACGATCACCTCGTACTGGATCTCGGCGGCGACCGCGACCCGTACCCGTTCCGGGCTGCCGGACCTGACGGCGAACGCGACCGGCACCGCGGAGGAGTGGAGCAGACAGCGCCTGACCGACGGCGGCACCACCGGCTGGCGGTACGACGAGACCGACACCACCTACGACGCCACCCGCTCCGACGACGACTTCGGCCTGGCGACCTACACCTACGCGCACACCGTGCCGGCCGACTCCCACTACGACACGTGCACCGCCACCACCTACGCCCCGGCCAACACCGGCGCCAACCTCGTCGGCCTGGTCTCCGGCACCGAGAAGGACTCGGTGGCCTGCTCCGGCTTCACCGAGGGCTCCACCTCCTCCGTTCCCGACGGACTGAACACCCTCGGCGCGCCCACGAGTGTCACCCGACCCGACCAGGTCGTCTCCGCGACCCGGACGTACTACGACGACACCAGCTTCTCCACCACGTTCCCGCAGGCCGGCGCCCCGACCATGGGCCTGGTCACCATGACCCGTACAGCCACCGACTACGGTGCGGGCGCGTTCACCTGGCGCACCACCGCGCAGAACACCTACGACAGCACCTACCACCGCCTGGCGAGCACCACCAACGGCAACGGCAACACCACCACGACCACCTACACGGTCGACTCCGCCTACCTGACCACCGGACAGAGCGTCGCCCAGCCCACGGTTTCCGGCGTCGCCCACACCACCAGCGAGACGTACGACCCCGAGCGCGGGCTGACCCTGACCAGCACCGACGCCGACCACGTGGTGACCACCACGCACTACGACGCGCTGGGGCGGACGACCTCGGTGTGGAAGAACTCCCGCGCGACCAGCTCCCTGGCGAACGAGACCTATGCCTACACGCTGTCGAACACCTCGGTGTCCGGCGTGGTGACCAACACCCTGAACGACAACAGCGGTTACCTCACCTCGGCCACCATCGAGGACTCCCTGGGCCGCACCCGGCAGACGCAGGCGTACACCCCGCAGGGCGGCCGGCTGATCGACGACACCCTGTACGACTCGCGCGGCTGGACCGCGAAGCAGAACAACGACTACTGGGACTCCGCCACCACCCCGGCCCTGTCGCTGAAGTCGGTGGCCGACAACCAGGTCTCCGACCAGGACGTGTTCACCTACGACGGCCTGGGCCGGCAGATCTACGACGCCGCCGAGAAGAACGGCTCGCTCGTCTCGACGACCACCACCGTCTACAACGGCGACGCCACCACCGTCATCCCGCCCACCGGCGGCGTCATCAAGACCACCCGCACCGACGCGCTCGGCCGTACCAGCGAACTCGACGAGTACACCGCCGCCCCCTCGCTGACCACCCCGCTCAACACGACCACCGGCACCTTCTACCTGACCGGCGGCACGACCAGCGCCACCACCTACGGCTACGACGGTCACGGCCAGCAGACCACCACCACCGACGCCAAGGGCGACACCTGGACCAGCACCTACGACCTGGCAGACGAGGTGACCGCCAAGACCGACCCCACCGCCGGCACCTCCACCATGACCTACGACTCCGACGGCAACCTGCTCCAGACCAAGGACTCCCGCGGCGCGTACGTCTCCCTGACCTACGACGCGCTCGACCGCAAGACCGGCCAGTACGCGGCCGCCACCGCCGACCAGACCGCCTACACGTCGAGCAGTTCACCGGGCAACCAGACGGCCGCCTGGGTGTACGACAACGCCGACTCCGCCGTCTCCGGCATGACCTACCCGGTCGGCCACGTCACCACGGCGACCTCGTACAGCGGCGGTTACGCCTACGTCCGACAGGCCGTCGGCTTCAACGTCTTCGGCGAGTCCCTGGGCGAGGAGACCATCGTGCCCTCCGCCGCACAGGGCTCGGTCCTCGGCAGAACCTGGAAGATCACGCACTCGTACACGAGTGTCAACGGCCTGCTGTGGACCGACGGTTACGCCCTCGGTGGCGGTCTGCCCGCCGAGACCGTCACCCACGGCTACAACAACGACGACGAACCCAACGCCCTGGCCGGTGCCTACGGTTACGTCCAGAGCACCACGTACAGCGCCAACGACCAGGTCGCGCAGGTTCAGTTGGGCTCCTCAACGTCCTACGCCACTGTCACCGACGCCTACGACAGCCACACCGGGGACCTGACCGACCAGCTCGTCACCCGCTCCACCGCCACCCCGTCCAGCGTGGACGAGACCGCCTACACCTACGACCTGTCCGGCAACATCACCCGCCAGACCGAGACCCGCTCCGGCTCCAGCACGACGGCCGAGACCCAGTGCTACGCCTACGACACCCTCGACCGCCTCACCACCGCGTGGACCGCCACCGACAACTGCGCCGCCACCCCCACCAGCGGCAACCACAGCACCGTCGGCGACGGCATCACCGGCGGCGCCTACTGGACCAGCTGGACCTTCGACGCCGTCGGCAACCGCCTCGCCCAGACCCAGCACACCGTCTCCGGCACCGGCAGCGACACCGTCACCACCAGCGGCTACTCCAGCGGCCAGCCCAACACCCTGACCAGCACGACCACCACCGGCGGCTCAAGCGCCTCCACCAGCTACGGCTACGACAACGCCGGCAACACCACCACCCGTCACACCGGCACCGCCGACCAGGCCCTCACCTGGAACAACGACGACCAGCTGACCAAGGTCGCCGACGCCACCGCCGGCACCGCCACCAGCTACATCTACGACGCCGACGGCAACCTGCTCCTCCAGACCGACCCGACCACCACCACCCTCTACCTCGGCAGCGAGCAGATCACCCTCGACAACACCGCGGGCACCGCCACCGGCGTGCGCTACTACTCCGCCCCCGGCGGCGCCACGATCGTCCGCACCGGAACCGGCACCGCCTACGGCTTCGAACTCGCCGCCGACCAGCACGGCACCAACAGCCTCTACCTCGACAACACCGCCCAGACCCCCACCTGGCGCCAGTTCGATCCCTACGGCAACCCCCGCGGCACCACCACGAGCTGGGCCGACAACCGCACCTTCCTCGACAAGACCACCGACACCACCACCGGGCTCACCGACATCGGCGCCCGCGAGTACGACCCCGCCCTCGGCCGCTTCGTCAGCCTCGACCCCGTCTTCGAGGACGACAGCCCGCAGGAACTCGGCGGCTACGCCTACGCCTCGGACAACCCCGTCACCTTCTCCGACCCCACCGGCCAGGAGATCGGCTCGCGCCCCAACTCCTGCCAGTACGACCTGTCGTACTGCTCCAAGAAGGTCCAGAAGGAAGTCGGCTACGACCCGAAGACGGGCCTTGCCGACTACCGCCGGGGGACGGTGGTCCCCAAGGGCACGGCGGCCTCCATCAGCAGTCACTACAGCAACCCCGTCACCGACAGCGGCTACACGCCGCCCGCGCCCAAGCCCCAGCCGCACCGGTCCTGGTGGTCGAAGTCCTGGAGCTGGACGAAGCAGACGTTCGGCACGTGGGACGGCTGGAAGAACCGGGTCCTGCCCGTCGCCGGCTTCGGCGCCTGCCTTGTGCTCTCGGCGGGCCTGTGCACCGGAGTGGGAGTGGCCATCGTGGGGGCGACCTTCGTCGGGGACGGCCTGACCACAGGGAAGTGGAACTACACCGCAGCCGGCCGGAGCCTCGCCTGGACCCTTGCCGGAGGGGTCGCGGCAAGGGCGCTCGGAGGTTCCTGGTCGGAGTCCGCCATCGCGAGCCGTATTCGAGTCAAGAGCGTTTTCCAGGACGAGAACGTGACCATCTACGGCTACCGACACGTGGTCGACTGGGGTCGCACCTATGCCAATGTGAGCATCAATACGGGCCTCTCGACGACATTCTGCGGAGCCGGTGCCGCAAGCCCCGTTTATCACACGGGCTATTGTTGAGGTCTGGAGAACGAGAGGCGACGGTGATGAATTCAGTCGTACTGAGACGGGTTTCTTGGCCGGCCTTTTCCGGGGTGGTCATCGTCGGCCTCGGGATCGGACTGGTCGCGGCGGTGTACCGAGTCACCTCGGCACACGGATTCCGTGAGGGATGGCAGGGCATTCCGGTGTACCTGGCCGTCGTGGGGATCCTCGGCAGGATCGCGAACTGCAAGGTCGTCCTGCGGGAGACCGAGCTGCTGGTGGTCAACCCGCTGCGCACCCATGTCGTCCCGGCGTCGAGGATCCGTACGGGGGCGGTCGGTGACGACGGCACGCTGGTGGTGCGTCTCGCCGGGGGCCGGGGCATCCGGGTGTTCGGGTTCGGCGGCTCCGTCGTCGACCGTTTCCGGGGCACCAGCGGCGAGGCGGCACGGAAGATCAACGACTGGCTCCGTACGGCGCGGGCGGCGAACCACGCCGACACGGACGCCGAGGCAGTCCGGGCTGTCCGCTGGACCTGGATCCCCCTCGCCGACGGGGCTCTGCTCCTGTGTGCCGTGGTGGCGGCCGCCGGCGCCGTCTGGATGGCGGTCGGCTGAGAGCCGTAGGGGGAGGAGCAGGGGTACAGAGGGTCACGGTTCAGCGTGCCTGTTCTCGCGGACTCTCCTGGTGTTCGCCGAGATCCGGGAGCCGGTTTCTACAGGCGGAGCCCGGATGTGGATTCCTGGGTCCTGTCCTGGACGGCGTCGGCAGCATGAAACACGGGCGAAACGGGCGTTTCCTAGACTCCGGCGCGTGCACATCACCGTCCTTGACGCTTCCACCGAGTGGAGCCGGTTCACCGAGGGGTCCATCGAACGCCGCATGCTGCTGGCCCTCGGCGACCGACTCGGCACCAGCCTGCGTCCGAAGCCGCTCATGCTGCCCGACAACAGCCGCGTCGAGGTCGAGGGAATCGACGCGGCGGGCCGTGTGCTCGTGCAGCTCGTCAGCAATCAGGGGGCCTACAAGCCCGCCTACCGCAACAAGGTCATGGCGGACATGTTCAAGCTGCTCTGGCTGCGGGACTCGGTGCCGACCGCCGAGCGCGCGGTGCTCCTCGTCACCGAGGTGATCGTGCAGGCTCTCGGCGGCTGGGTGGCACGCGCGGCGGCGGACCTCGGCATCGAGGTCTACGTCTTCGACGGAAGCACGGTCGTAACACTGGGCGGCCGAACGTAAAGTTCACGAAACACGGCGCGGTCGGGCGCCGTAACACAGGGCTCCTAGTGTCCGGAGCACCTAAGCGGATTTCCGCGTCGCAGTCTCGCACTCGCTACGCACGCTCTCCGACTTCCAGGATCGAGCCTTCGCGCTCGCTACATGGATGGGAGCGTGAAGGTGACTGGTACGCCAGCACTTGAGTTGCGATCGGTGCACCGGGTCTACGGATTCGGGCCGCAAGCGACGAATGCCCTCGACGACGTTGATCTGACGGTGCCGTCCGGCCGTTTCGTCAGCCTCATCGGGCCCAGCGGCTGCGGCAAGTCGACACTGCTGCGTCTCGCGGCCGGCCTGGAGCTGCCCGACCGGGGCGAGGTCCGGGTGCACGGCGTCCCGCCCGCGCAGGCGTGCGCCGCCAAGATGATCGGGCTCGTGCCGCAGAGCCCCGCCCTGCTGCCGTGGCTGTCCGTGCTCCGTAACGTGACGCTGCCACAGAAGATCAACAAGGGGTCGGCCAGGCGTCGCGAGCGCATCGCCGGCTTCGCGGAGCACGAGTCCGCACAGCCCGCACAGTCCACGCCGTCCGCCCCCGACATGCGGGAACTCCTCGTCAAGGCAGGTCTCGGCGAGGCCATGCACAAGCTCCCGGCGCAGATCTCCGGTGGCATGCGGCAGCGTGCGGCGATCGTCCGCGCCTTCGGTCTGCGACCCGACGTACTCGTCATGGACGAGCCGTTCTCGGCGCTCGACGAGTTCACCCGCGAGAGCCTGCAGGACCAACTGCTCGACCTGTGGGACGAGTTGAAGACGACGGTGCTGTTCGTCACCCACTCCGTGTCCGAGGCCGTACGGCTCTCCGACACCGTGGTCGTCATGGCCCCGCGCCCCGGCCGCATCGTGGACGTCATCGATGTCGACCTGCCCCGGCCCCGCGGTGACCGCCTCTTCGGGGAGCGCCGCTTCCACGAGTACGAGGACATGGTCCGAGACCGACTGCGCCGTGCCTGGCGCGGCGAAGCCGCATGAGTGGGGGCCCGGAGATGACCGTGACCGACGAACGCGCCACCCCGGCGGCCGAGAGCGAGCAGCCCGTCGAGCCGTCGCGCTTCAGCCTCAGGCATCCGAAGTCCCGGATCGCGTGGATCCGCCCCTCCGTATGGGCGCCCCTCCTCGTGATGCTGGTGCTCCTCGCCGTCCTGTGGCAGTGGGCGGCCGAGGAACTGCCCTACCTGCTGCCGCCGCTGCCGAAGATCGGCAGTTCGTTGACCGCCCAGTTCGGCTACTACCTCGACAACGCGCTGGTCACCCTGGGTGAGGCGACGGCCGGCCTCGCGATCGGGTTCGTCGCCGCGTTCGTCCTCGCGGTGCTGACGAGTGAACTGCCGCTCCTGCGCCGGGCGGTCATGCCGATGGCGGTCGTGCTCAACGTCACCCCGCTCGTGGCGATCGCTCCCGCCCTGGTGGTGGCCTTCGGCTTCGGTCCGCTGCCCAAGCTCATCATCGCGGGCCTGATCTGCTTCTTCCCGATCCTCATCAACACCGCGGCCGGTCTGGGCTCCGTACCGAAGGAAGTGCTGCAGGTGTACCGGACGATGGACGCGGGCCGCTTCGAGCTGTTGTGGCACGTGCGCATCCCCAACGCGCTGCCGTTCCTGTTCGCGGCGCTGCGCATCGTCTTCCCGCTGTCGATCGTCGGCGCCGTGGTGGCGGAGATGTCGGCGTCGGGATCCACCCGCGGCCTCGGCACCGCGATCAGCACGGCCTCGTCCATGAACCAGCTGCCGGTCGTATACGCCTCGATTCTCGTCCTGGCCGTCATGGGTGTGCTGCTGCTGCTCGCCGTGACGCTGGTCGAACGCCGCGTGCTGCACTGGCACGACAGCGCGCACGACTGACTCGGCCGCCGTCCCTCCCCGCTCTCTCCTCCCCCGCTTCCCCGCTCAGCCAGTGGCCCGCAACGGCGGGGCGCTCGGCGACCCATGCCCTCATGTGCACCGTTTCCAGGCGGCCACCGCCAGTTTGGAGTCACCCATGCCGTACCGCTTCATCAGAACCAGCCTCACTTCCCTCGCCGCCGTCGCGCTGACGGCCGGCCTCGCGGGATGCGGCGCGGACTCCGCCGCCGACACCTCGGCGGGCTCGGCGGGTTCCGCGATCTCCGCGAAGCGCTGCGCCGAGAACAAGGCCGCCGGCAAGATCACCTACCTGTCGGGCTACCAGTACCAGTCGTCGGTGTCGATCCTCGAATACGTCGCCGCGAGCAAGCTCGGCTACTTCAGGGACCTCTGCCTGAACGTCGACCTCAAGCCCGGCAGCGGCGACACGGCGCAGAACACCAAGCTGCTCGCCAGCGGTCAGGCGACCGTGGGTCCGGTCGCCGAGCAGGACCTCATCCAGGCCCGGGCCAACGGGATCGACATCACCGGCATCTCCTCGTACTCGAACGCGGGCCTCGAGGTCCTGATGACGAACAAGGACATCACCAAGCTGACGCAGCTCGACGGCAAGGTCGTCGGCCACAAGGGCTACGTCCCCGCCACCGTCAGGGCGATGCTGGTCAAGGCCGGGGTCAAGTGGGACTCGCTCAAGCTGGTCAAGCAGGGCTACGACCCCTCCGTGCTGCCGCGCAGGCAGGACGGCCTCGCAGCGCTCACGGGATTCCTCTCCAACGAGCCCAACCAGCTCCAGGCGGCCGGCCACCCCGTCACGGTGTGGAAGCCGGTCGACTACGGCGTCCCGAGCTCGCTCGGCGCGATGGCGGTGAACCCGGCCTTCGCCAAGGCGCACCCGCACGCCGTCGAGGACATCCTGCGCGCGGCGCTGCACGCCTACGACTACTGCAACGCCGGCGAGGCGCACATCGCCGAGTGCGTCGGGTTCGCGGCCGGGCTGTCCGGACCGACGTACGACAAGAAACTGAACACGACCATCTGGAAGACCGAGACGCAGTACGTCAAGGACCATCCGACGCCCGGGCAGCCGCTGGGCGGCATCGACCCCAAGAACGTCGCGGGGATCGTGGACATGCTGCACCAGTTCGAGATCGTGCCCGGCAGCGTGACCGCCGCCCGGGCGGAGGGCTGGTTCGACACCTCCTACGTCAAGGACGTCTACGCAGGAGCAGGCGCAGGCGGCAAGCTCGTCTGGCCCGCCCCGTAGCCGCGTCGCGGATCAGACATCTCACGAAAGGCGCACACATGCCCGCGAAAGAGTACGGAATCTTCCTCCCCATCGGGAACGGCGGATGGATGCTGTCCACGACCGCTCCCCACCCCGAGGCGGACTACGCGTGGAACAAGCGCGCGGCCCTGCACGCTGAGACCATCGGCCTCGACTTCATCATGTCGATGGCGAAGTGGCGCGGCTTCGGCGGCAGCACCGACCACTGGGGCCGTTCGCTGGAGTCGATGACGATGATGTCGGCGCTCGCCGAGGCGACCAGCCGGGTCAAGATCTGGGCGACCATGCACGCGAACGTCCACAACCCCGCCATCGCGGCGAAGATGTTCACCACCCTCCAGGACATCTCCGGCGGCCGGGCCGGCATGAACATCGTCAACGGCGCCTACGCGGGGGAGTTCGAGCAGTTCGGCATGTGGGACCCGCGGCTCAGTCACGAGGACCGCTACGACATGACGGAGCTGTGGACGGAGGCGGTCACCCGGCTGTGGAGCGAGGACTCCGTCACCATGGACACGCCGTACTTCGACCTCGTCGACTGCGAGTCCCGCCCGCATCCGGCCGTCCGCCCGACCCTCATCAACGCGGGCCGGTCGGAGGAGGCCCGCCGCTTCCAGGCCCGGTACGCCGACGGCGCCTTCCTCGCCGCCGACAGCCTCGACGACATGCGGGAGCTCTCGGCGGACGTCCACGAGCGGGCGAAGGCCAACGGGCGGGTCTGCAAGACCTATTCGATGCTCACCGTCGTCCAGGACGAGACCGACGAACTGGCCGCCCGGAAGGTGAAGGAGTGGAGCGCGGGTCTCGACCGGGAGGCGCTCACCCAGATGCGCCGCACCTGGGGCATGCCCGAGGACCAGGCCCGCGCGTGGGCCGAGGGCGCGGGTGGTGAGGCGGCGTTCCAGACGCCGTACGTCGCCGGATCGGCGCGGACGGTCACCGACCACATCGAGTACATCGTGCGCGAGGCCGACCTGGACGGACTCATGCTGATCTTCCCGGAGTACGACAAGGACATGCTGCTGTTCGGCGAGACCGTGCTGCCGGCGCTGCGCGCCCGTGACGAGGTGGCGTCCTGATGTCCGACTCGCGTGACAGACAAGATCTGCATGACAAACAAGATCTGCGTGAACGGCAACTCGCCCACCTCACCCGGCCCGGCAGCAGGCCCGCGCTGGTCGTGGTCGACGTACAGCGTGACTTCGCCGATCCGGAGTGCCTCACGGAATACGGCCTGACGGATGCCGCGCTGTCGGCGCTCGACCAGGCCATCACTCGGATCGGCGAACTCGTCGACGCCGCGCGTGCGGCCGAAGTGCCCGTCGTCTGGGTCGAGTTGGGCAGTGACCCCGCGCGGCCCTGGCGGTCGAGCAACTGGCTGCGCGGGGGCGACCACGACGCCCCTATGGGCCCGGAGGAGCCGTGCGTGCTCGGTACGCCGGGCGCCGAGTGGTACCGGGTGCGGCCCGCCGAGGGCGAACCGCGCGTGGTCAAGCGGGCGTACAGCGGGTTCCTCGGCACCGAACTGGAGGCGCTGCTGCGCGCGGCCGGCTGCGACTGGCTCACCGTCGTGGGTCTGACGAGCGAGTGCTGCGTCTACGCGACCGCCCAGGACGCCGTGCAACTGGACTGGCCCGTCGTCGTCCCCCGGGACGCCACGGCCGCCTACGACCTCGACGTCCATGCCGCAGCACTCGTGCAGTTGGGACTCAATGTGGCCGTGCTCGGCGACACCGACGAGGTCGTCGAACTGTGGAAGAAGGCAGCACTGTGACCGGCATGCACATCGCCTTCGACCTCTCCTTCACCCACACCGAGGGCGCCTGGGCCCGGCAGGGCTCCTGGGTCGGGCGGGACTTCCCCGACGTACGCATGTACATGGAGCTGGCGCGGACGGCCGAGCGCGCCGGCGTCGGGATGCTGTTCTTCGGCGACGGCAGCGGAATACCGAGCACCTGGCGGGGGAGCATCGAGCCGGCGGTGGAGTGGGGCATCCAGTGGCCGCGCCACGACATGTCACCGGTCATCGCGGCGATGTCCACCGTGACCGAGAGGGTCGGCTTCGGGCTGACGTACTCCTCGACGTTCATGCACCCGTTCTACGTCGCCCGGCTGCTGAACTCGCTCGACCATGTGACGGGCGGCCGTATCGCCTTCAACGTGGTCGCCTCGACGCGCGGCGCGGACGCGGCGAACTACGGCTTCGGCGAGTTGATGGACCACGGCCTGCGCTACGAGCGGATGGAGGAGTTCGTCGCCGTCTGCCGCGCGCTGTGGGACTCGGTGGCACCCGACGCCATCGTGCGGGACCGGGACACGGGCCGGTTCGCCGACCCGGCGAAGGTGCACCCGATCGACCACGAGGGGCGCTTCTTCACCGTCAAGGGCCCGCTGGCGTCGGTACCGAGTCCGCAGCACCACCCGCTCGTCGTCCAGGCGGGCAACTCGCCCCGCGGCATCGCCGCCTCGGCACGGTTCGCCGATCTGGTGTTCGGCTTCGGTGGCAGCCTCACGGGCCAGCAGCGCCACCGCAAGCTGCTCGACGAGGCACTCCTCGCCGAGGGGCGGGACCCGGCCCGCGTGGGCATCCTGTGGGCCACGCAGGTCGTCGTGGGCCGCACGACGGCCGAGGCACGGGCCCGCCGCGACGCGGTGCACGAGTTCTGGAACGAGGAAGCCGTCGCCACCTATCTGTCGCACAACGCCGGGTACGACTTCTCGACGCTGCCGCACTCCTTCCGACTGGCCGAGCTGCGCGACGAGATCGTCGCGGCCAACGCCAGCCCGGCGGGTCTCATCGGCTCGCTCATCGCGGAGTTCGGCGAGGACCACACGATGAGCCGCGACGAGTTCTTCACCCACGGTCGCGGCAGCGCGACGGGACTCGATCACAGCGTCGTCGGCGGCGCCGCCACCGTGGCCGACGCGTTGGAGGAGAACTTCGCCGCGACCGGATCACGCGGCGGCTACATGATCTCCTGCCCGCTGGCCATGCCCTCCGGCTTCAACGACATCAGCGAGCTGCTGCTGCCCGAGCTGCGCCGCCGTGGCGCCCTCGCGCCCGCCCACCCCGGCGCCACGCTCCGCGAGAACCTGGCGGTGTGAGATGACCGCGGCAAGCGGGCGACGCGACTGGCTCGCCCTCGGCAGCCTGTGCGCCGGGTTCTTCATGCTGCTGCTGGACAGCACCGTCACCTCGGTCGCGCTGCCCGCGCTGATCACCGGCCTGCACACCAGCGAGACCCTCGCGATCTGGGTCAACAGCGGCTACCTCGTCGCCTACGCGGTGCCCCTGCTCACCGCGGGACGACTGGGCGACCGCTACGGCCACCGGCGCGTCCACCTGATCGGACTCGCCGCCTTCACGCTCGGGTCGCTGCTGTGCGCGTCGGCTCCCACCATCGAGGCACTCATCGGATGGCGGGTGGTCCAGGGCGTCGGTGCCGCGCTGATGACACCGCAGTGCCTCACCCTCATCAAGGCGCTGTTCCAGCCGCCGCGCCTCGCCGTAGCGCTCGGCGTCTGGGGCGCGGTCGGGGGCGCCGCGGTGGCCGTCGGGCCGCTGGTCGGCGGCCTGCTCGTCGCCGTCGGCGGCTGGCCCGCGGTGTTCTGGGTCAACGTCCCGGTCGGCGTGGCCGCGATGGTCGCCGTGTCCGCGTTCGTCCCCGCCCTGCCCCGTCAGGAGGCGGGCATCCCGGTGTGGGCGATCTGCGCGAACGCCACCGGCGTCGGCGCGCTCGTCCTCGGCATCCAGGGCACGGATGCCGTGAGCGCCGACGCGTGGGGCGTACCGCGCTGGGTGCTCGCCGCCGCCGGCGCGCTGGTCGTCGTGGCCGTGGTGTGGATGCAGCGCCGCGACGGGCTGCGGGCGCTCCTGCCGGTCTCGTTGCTGCGCAGCCGCGGGTTCGTCACCGCGGCCTGGGGCGGCGCCGCCGCGGCCTTCTGCGCGGGCTCGGCCATGATCCCGCTGATGCTCTACCTCCAGCAGCAACGCGGGCTCGCCCCGGGCGCGGCGGCACTCACGCTCGTACCGATGGGTGTGGTGTGCCTGCTCGGCGCTCCGCTGTCGGCCCGGCTCAACAACACGATCGGGCCCCGCGCCGTAGCCGTCCTCGGCTCGTCCTCACTCGTCCTGTCCATCGCGGCCTCGGCGGTACTCGTCGCGACGGACGCGCCGATTCCCGCCCTGACCGCCGCCTTCGCGCTGTACGGAGTGGGCAACTCGTTCGTCTGGTCACCACTGTCGATCGCGGCGGTGACCACGGTCGCGGCGGACGAGGTCGGGGCGGCGTCGGGAGCCTTCAACGCCGTGAAGCAACTCGGCGCGGTGCTGGGCAGCGCCGCCGGCGCAGTCCTCCTGGCCGGATTCGGCTACGCCGCCACCCTCGGCGGACTCGCCGCCGCCGGGCTGCTCTGTCTCCTCGCCTCCGTGTCCCTCCGGCTCGACCGGCCAGGGGCCCACTCTCCCGCGGCGTCCGCCGCCGCTCCCCATCTACCGACAGGAGTCGCCTGATGAAGGCTGTCGCCGTCATAGGAAACCCCAAGGCGGGCTCGCGCACCCGAGATGCCGCCGAACGCCTCGCAGCGGCCCTCGGGCTGGACTGCGAGGTCCTCGAAGTCGCCGAACTCGGAGCCGGTCTGCTCGCCTGGGGTGACCCGGACGTCACCGCGGCCGTCGAGCGGGTGCGGTCCGCCGAGATCGTGATCGCGGCAACTCCCACCTACAAGGGCACCTACACCGGCCTGCTCAAGCTCTTCCTCGACCAGTTCCCCACGGCGACCGGCCTCGCCGGCCAGGTGGCGCTGCCCCTCATGCTCGGCGCGGGACCCGCGCACGCCCTCGCCCCCGAACTCACCCTCAAACCCGTACTCGTCGAACTCGGCGCGACCTGCCCCGCGCAGGGCCTCTACCAGCTCGACTCCACCTACACGACGGATGACTCACTCGCCCGCTGGACCGGGCAGTGGAGCCGGACCGTGCTCGACGCCGCGAAGACGAGGACCGCACGATGACGACCATGGAAACCCTCACCTCGGATCTCGGCGAGTTGAAGCGGGCGTTCGCCGCGTTCCCCTCAGGAGTCGCCGCCCTGTCGGCGCGCGTCGACGGCGAACCGATCGTCATGATCGTCTCGTCGTTCACCGTCGGGGTCTCCGCCGATCCGCCGTTGGTCTCCTTCGCCGTGCAGCACAGTTCGACGACCTGGCCGGTGCTGTCCCGCGCTCGGACGATCGGCGTGTCCGTCCTGGGCGAGGAACACGGCGACAGGGCCAGGCAACTCGCGTCCCCCAGCAAGGAAAACCGGTTCGCGGGCCTCGACACGGCGGAAGCGGCATCCGGCGCGATCTTCCTTCAGGGCGCGCCGGTCTGGCTGGAATGCGCGATCGAGCACCACTACCCGGCCGGCGACCACGACATCATCGTTCTGCGGGTGCTGGCCATGATGGCCGACGACGACCGCAATCCGCTCGTCTGGCACCAACGGACGTTCAAGATGCTGGCCGACTGAGGCGATGCCGGTGCCATGACGTCCGCGCGGCCGACGCGTGGCGGGAGCATCTCACCACCCCGCCGGGCTTGGCTGCGGCGGGGTACGGCTGCCGGTCGGCCCTGCGCCTACCGACGCCGTCCAACCTGGGAGTATGGCGGGCCGGGCGCACCCCAACACCGTCCGCCTGCCGGCACCGACCCAGCCCGAGACCACAACCACGAACGTCGCCGCCCGACCTCGGTCTGCCCGAAATCGAGGACCTGCTTCAGCCGCAGGCATGGAGAAGGCCACGCGTAAGAAGAACGTGCCCGCCACGTCACGCAGGTTCCGGGACGAAGGGATACAGGTCGTCCGCCCCGTCCTGTATGACGCTGTAGCTGCTTTCCGGTACCTCGTTCCAGGCGCCGGACAGGTCGCCGAGAGGTTCGGAAACGATGAGGCGGGTGTCGTCGGACACTTCCCTCAGGAACGCCGCATCGGGGTGCAGTTTGCGCAGTGCGTCCACGCGGGTGCTGTAGAACAGGGACCGGGAAGCGCCCTCGCTCGAGTAGCGGAAGGCCCATACGCGTTCGCCGTCGGTCACGCCGATCGTCATCTGCAGCGGGAACTCCACACCGTGGTCGCGGCCGCTGCGCTCCACCACGCCCACCATCCGGGACACGGCGCCCGGCGGGTCCTGGTCCAGGCCGAAGGTGAGTGCCAGGTAGAACATCAGCTCCGAGTCCGTGGTCCCTTCGATGTCGGAGTACAGCCCGGGGGCGACGAGCAGGGACAGGTCGCGGCGCATGAGGTGGAAATCCGCGATGGCGCCGTTGTGCATCCACATCCAGCGGCCGTGCCGGAACGGGTGGCAGTTCGTCTGCTGCACCGCGGTGCCGGTCGTCGCCCGGATGTGGGCGAAGAACAACGGGGAGCGGACATGATCCGCGAGCTCCCTCAGGTTGCGGTTGTTCCAGGCGGGTCCGACGTCCGTGAACAGGGCCGGGGTGCCGATGCTCTCCTGTGCGTACCATCCGACGCCGAAACCGTCGCCGTTCGTCGTCTCGACACCCAGTCGCGAGTGGAGGCTCTGATCGATCAGCGAGTGGGCCGGTCTGTAGAGGATGGTGTCGAGAAGCAGGGGTGTTCCCGAGTAAGCGAGCCATCGGCACATGAACGATCACCTGTGTTCCTGCCCGCACCCGCGGGAGCGCCCTGATCTCCCGCTCGCGGCGTCCGGAGTCTTCGACGAGTCCGCCGGTCACCTGGTCACTCCGGCACTGCGCCGAGGGCGACGCCGTGGCCGATGACCGGTTGGCTCCTGTCCCGATCCCATTTTCGCCTCCCTCGCGGCGCATCGCCATGGGGGCGCGGATCGGCCGGTCAGCCCCGTCGTCGGTGAACTGACTCCGGGTCCCGCGAGCTTCCGGCGTGTTTCGGATGCGTCACGGGTCTTGTCACCGGCGCGCGCACCGTGCGAGTGTCCGGGCGATGGTTACGTAACCATCGTTGGTTTACGCAGGTCTGGGACATCTGTAACGAACCCTGGCTCATCCGTGGCTCGGCTCAGGTGACGAACCCGCACTCCGCCCTCCACGATTTCCCGTCACTGGAGACGACATGACCAAGACCCCGACGAGGTCGCGAAGACTGGCCAGTGTGCTCACGGCCGGTTTCGGCGCGACGCTCCTGTTGCTGACCGCCCCCGGCCCCGCCCTCGCCCAGCAGGCCACCGAGAAGCCGGCCGCCTCGTACGCGCCGGTGCAGCCCGCCTCGAAGGGGGGTACCAGTGACTTCCGCGGGGTGAACTGGGCCGACCCGCGCGACAACTACGCCAGTGACGCCGTGGTGCCGAGCGGGCTGAAGGTGACCGACAGCTACCGCACCGTGTACCGCACCACGCAGAAGATGGTGAGCGGGTTCAGGAAGAACCTGGGCGCCAACACGCTGCGACTGCCGATCAACCCGGCGAGCGTGGGCACCACCTGGTGGAAGTCGTACCGGGCGACGATCGACGCGGCCACGGCCTCCGGTGACAAGGTCATCGTCAGCTACTGGGAGGCCGACTCCAGCAAGGACGGGCTGGTCGACGACACGGCCGCCTGGAAGACGATGTGGAACACCGTGGTGCGGGAGTACAAGTACAACCCGCGGGTCTACTTCGAGCCCATGAACGAGCCGCACGGCTACACCCTGGACCAGTGGGTGTCCGTCACCAGTGGCTGGCTGGCCCAGCACAAGGACGTCCCGCGCGGCCGTGTCGTGATCAGCGGTACCGGCTACAACGACAACGTCACCGGCGTCGGCGCGGCACCCGAACTGCGGGGAACGCTGCTGTCGTTGCACTTCTACGGCTTCTGGAACAGCTACACCCAGCAGTCCGACTGGACCGCCGACCTCGAAGCCCGGATCGGCAAGTACGCCGGGCGGACCGTCATCGACGAGGCCGGCTCCCCGATGACCATCGGCCTGAACTACGGCGCGTGGAACGGCAACATCTACACCTCGTACCTCGCGGCCGTGGCCAACACCGCCCGCAGCAAGGGGATGGGGCTGGTGTACTGGCCCGGGCTGCGCTTCGGCGACGCCTACTCGATCGAGTCGCTGGACGCCGACGGCAACCTGGTGGACAACAGCGCCACCGGAGTCGCGCTGCTGCGCTGGGGCTACGGCTTCGGCACGACCCCGCCGGTCAACGACCTGCCGCCCGCGCCTCCCGGTGAGGTCCTGCGCGGTGTGGCCTCGGGCCGCTGCGTCGACGTGCCCGGCTTCAGCACGGCCAACGGCACCCAGCTCGACCTCTGGGACTGCAACGCCGGCGGCAACCAGACCTGGAACTGGACCGCGGACAAGCAGCTCACCGTCTACGGCAACAAGTGCATGACGGTGGGAGGCACCGGAACCACGGCGGGAGACCCCGTGGTCATCACCGACTGCACCGGCGCGGCCGCACAGCAGTGGAACGTGAACGCGGACCTCTCCGTGACCAGCGTCGCGAACCCGGAGCTCTGCCTGGACGCGGCCGGAGCGGGCACCGGCAACGGCACGTCGGTCGACGTCTGGTACTGCAACGGCGGCGCCAACCAGCAGTGGACCAGGAGCTGACACCGAACCCCCGGCGCCGTCGCGCCTCGCCTCACGGCGAGGCCGGCGGCGCTTCGGCGCTCGCGCGGACCACCCCGCCCGCGGTGTCCTCCGCCTCCCAGCGCAGCAGGTCGCCCGGCTGGCACTCGAGCACCTCGCAGAGTGCCGCGAGGGTCGCGAAGCGTACGGCCTTGGCGCGGCCGTTCTTGAGTACGGCCAGGTTGGCTGGGGTGATGCCCACCCGCTCGGCGAGTTCGCCCACGGACATCTTCCGTCTGGCCAGCATCACGTCGATGTCGACGGCGATCGGCATCAGATCACCTCGTCCAGCTCGGCCTGCAGCTGCGAGGCCTCGACATCGCGTGCGACGGCCTGGGCGAGCAGCATCCGCAGCACGAGCACGATCAGCGCGATGCCGAGGATGCCCACGCCGATCCCGGCCATGATGACGGTGACGCCCGGGTCGTCCCGCTGGCCGGGTGCGTTGACGGCGGTGACCGCGAACCACAGGAGCGCGGCCGCCACGATCGCGCCGATCACTCCGTCCACGTACCGGAAGGCGGCGTGGGAGAAGACGGTTCCGCGTCGCACCATCGTCACCAGCCGCCCTACGCAGACCACGGCGACCTGGACCGCCACCATGCCCAGGACCGTGATCACGCGCAGCGCGGTCAGCGGGAGCGTCCCGTCCTCCGGGTCGTTGCCGGTGGCCAACGTCCACACCATCAATGCCTGTACGAGTACGGTGCCGACGAGCACCACCATCAGCACGGCGCGCAGCGCACGCACGGTCAGCTGTCCCATGACCTCTTCTCCCATCGAATCACGATGGGAATCTATCGAGTTTCGATAGATCGGGCAAGGGGGTGGATGGCGGCGAGGATCGGCTCGCGGGAGGTGTGCCGGGCGGCGGACGTCCTGGTCAAGGTCCACTCCAAGGCGGTCGGCCGACTGCTGTCCGCCGTCCCGATCGCCCGGCAGGCCATGAAGCACCTCCTGACCACCGAACTCGTCCTGCCGCGGGCGCCGTTGTGGGCTGCCGCGCTGGAGGGCGGCCTTCGCCCTCGCCCACCGCGACCCCGGCCGATCGTCAGGTGCGGGCCGTGCGGGCCGTGCGGGCCGTGCGGGTCGGCTTGCCCAGTGCCCAGAACAGGACGCCGAGCAGCATGAATCCGATGAGCGGTATGAGTTCCGTCAGCAGGTACTTGCCGCGCTCGGCGTGGGTCCAGCCGTCCGGGGCGTAGGCGGGGTCGAACCAGTTGAAAGGGGCCCCCGGCGCGACCAACTGCACGCAGGCGTACAGGACGAGCAGCGTGAGGACGATGCTGATGGCGAGGGGAGCGGGCGCCCGGTACGGGCGGGGCACGTCCGGGGCCTTGTGGCGCAGCACCGCCAGCGCCGGGAAGATGCCCAGATAGCTGACCAGGGTGGTGGATACGGCCAGGCCCAGGACCGCGCCGAAGAGCTTCGCCGCGCTGCCGTCGGTCAGTTCGTGGGCCAGGATCAGGACGGCCGTGGAGACCAGTCCGCTGAGGATGTTGACGCGGACCGGGGTGCCGAAGCGGCTGGAGATGACACCGAGGAAGCGGGGGGCCGCGCCGTCGTAGCCGGAGACGGCGAGGGCGCGGTCGGAGCCCATCACCCAGGTGACACCCGAGGACAGCACCGTGAGGATGAACAGGATCGCTGCCAGGTCCCCGAGCACGCTGCCCGCGCCGCTCAGGCTCGCGGTGCCGTCGCCGGCGACATGGCCGCCGTACACCGTGAAGACCTGGCGGATCGCGTCGATGAAACCACCGAGGCCGGTAATGGCCTTGACGGGCAGGACGAGCAGGATGCCGAGGATCGGCAGGGCGTACAGGAGTACGGCGAGTACGGCGCTGCGGAAGACGGCGTACGGCACGTCCTTCTGGGCGTCGGTCATCTCGTCGCCCGCCGTGCTGGGCAGTTCGAAGCCGACGTAGTTGAACATCAGGAGGGGCACCAGGACGACGAAGCCCGCGTACGTCGGGGAGAAGTCGCCGAGGCCGAATCCGTGCAGGCCGTGCTGAACGCCGTAGACCACGACGGTGACCGTGAACAGGCCGAGCAGGAGGAAGCGGCTCCAGGCGCCGATGGTGGGGATCCACTTGCCGACGTCGAAGGAGAGGATCGCGGCGAGGACCCCGATCCAGACGAAGGCGAGGGTGAAGACGTAGAACGCGGGGGTGCTCAGGTCCTTGCCGTCGTTGAAGAAGGTCGTGTACGCCGTCACGGCGGTGACGGACAGGGTGCCGCCGAGCCATACCGGATTGGTGATCCAGTAGAGGAAGTTGTTGACGGCGCCCGCCAGGCGGCCGAAGGCGCGGCTGGTCCAGATGTAGGGGCCGCCCTCGTCGGGGAAGGCGGCGCCGAGTTCGGCGGTCAGCAGGGCCGAGGGGACGAAGAACACCACGGCCAGCACGATGAGCCAGGTGAACGCCTCCGCGCCGGAGGACGCCACCGAGCCGATGGTGTCCACGCCGACGATGGTGCACAGCAGGAAGAACAGGATGTCGAAACGGCCGAAGTGCTTGCGCAGCTTCTGGCGTTCGGACTCGGCTGCCGCCGGCGGACCGGCCGGCTCGGAGGTTATGGGGCCAGCGGTCACCAGGGGCTCCTGCGGATGAGCGGTACAGGCGGGATTCGGCCAATGATCGGCGTCACCGCACAAGCTCACAAGCGTTCATTGGGAAGTTTTGACTGGTTGATGCCCTCTTATGGGAATGGGTGTACGTGCATGGGTTCTCCTGGCCGGGGGTAGATCTCCACCCCCGGGAGCAGCGCGAGGGCGGGCCGTCGTCCCGGGGTGTCGGGGAACAGGAAACCAGGCCCTAGGAGGGCGCCATGAACCGTCAGATCCGTGTTCGTGTCAGCCGTCGCCCCTCGTCCTCCCGTGACACCCGGCAGCCGGAGATCGACCGCAGGACGCCGTCGGGGCGACTGCTGCCGTACTGACGCCGGCCGGACCGGCGCCCGATGTCCAGGTCAGTTCAGACACCTGTCGATCGCGGTCCGCAGCGCCCGGCGCAGCTCGGGCGTCGGCGGCGGGCCGCTGCCCCCGGCATCGGCCGTGACCATCGCGGCGACCTTGCGCAGCTTGGTGTTGGAGAGCTGGGAGGCCTCCCGCAGGACGTTCCACGCCTCGTCCGGGGAACAGGCGTGGGTGGCCATCAGGACCCCACGCGCCTGGTCGATGACCGGGCGGGTGACGATCGCCCGGCGCAGCTGCTCGACCTCCGTGCGCAGCAGGGCCAGTTGCTGTGTGCGCTCCAGGACCACCACGGACGGCACGGGCTCGCGGTGCGTCCCGGGGCCGTTCAGCGGGTCCTCGGGATCCAGGCCGGCCATCTCCAGGACGCCGCGCGGCTGGCCGTTCCAGCCGGTCACCGTCACGGGCACGCGATGGTGGCGGCCGTAGCTGTCGAGGACCTCCAGGAACTGCAGTCCCGCCGTGTCCATGAAGCAGACGCCGACCATGTCCAGGTCGACCCGGCCGATGCCGTCCGGAAGCCCGTTCAGGGCCCTGGCCAGGGCGTCCGCGCAGCCGTGCACCAGGTCTCCGCGCGGGACGAGCACGGCTCGGTCCCCCTCCACGCGGCCGTCGATGGTCAGGCTGTTCAGGCGCCCCGCGAGCGATGTGTGTGCCGCTGAGCTCATGTCCGCCTCGCTGCTCCCCACAGTCGTCACGACGTTGAGTCACCGATCGCCGCCGGTCCCCGGGCCGGGCCGTGGGTGTGGCCGCGCGAGGTCCGGGCGGTGCTTGGGTGCGCCTGCCCGGCCCGCCGAGGACTACACCCGGCCCTTCGGGGAATGACTGGCGCCCTCCGGGGGTAAACGCGGTCTCGTCCAGGTATCGACGGGGAGACGTTTCGGGAGGGGAGACGTATCGGAGGAGAGAGAGTCCGGTCAGTACTAGGGAGTCGGTGTGGACATCGGGCACGAGGCGTCACGGCGCCGCCTTCCGGTGAGCGGGAGCGTGGTGACGCCGCAGTGAACGCCGTAGCCGAATCAGCGGATCCGTTCGTCCATCCCGCGCTGTTCTACCGTGACGAGCGGGAGTACCTCGCCGGCGTGGTGCCGTTCGTGCGCAAGGCGCTCGCGGCCGGGGAACCGGTGGCCGTCGCCGTGCCCACCGAGAACCTCGGGCTGCTGAAGGCGGAGATCGGTGCCGACGCGGGCGTGCGCTTCATCGACATGCGGGAGGCCGGGCGCAACCCCGGCCGGATCATCCCCAACGTGCTGCGCGCCTTCGCCGACGCCCAGCCGCCCGGCATCCCGGTGCGGATCGTCGGCGAACCGATCTGGGCCGGGCGCTCGGCCACCGAGTACCCCGCCTGCGTCCAGCACGAGGCGCTGATCAACGCGGCCTTCGAGGGCCGTGACGTCACCATCCTGTGCCCGTACGACACCCGGCGCCTCGATCCGCAGGTCGTCGCCGACGCCTACGCCACCCATCCCGTGGTCATCGACGCCGACTCCGGGCGGGAGCGGGAGAGCGGACGGTACGACTTCGAGGCCGTGCACGCCCGCTACAACGAACCGCTGCCGCCGGCCCCCGGCGTACCGGCCCACGCCTTCGTCGCCGACCTGCTCGGCGAGGTCCGCCACCTCGCCACCGAAGCGGGCGCGCGGCTCGGGCTGGTCCGGCCCCGGCTCGACGACCTGGCGCTGGCAGCCGCCGAACTGACCACCAACAGCGTGCTGCACGGCGGCGGTTCGGGCTCCCTGCGGGTGTGGGCCGAGGACGGGTACGTGGTGTGCGAGGTGCGCGACAAGGGCCACCTCACCGACCTGCTGGCAGGACGCCGGCCGCCCTCCCGGGACCGGCAGGGCGGCCGGGGCCTGCTCATCGTCAACCTCGTCGCCGACCTCGTCCGCGTGTACACCGGGCCCGAAGGCACCACCGTCCGCTGCTGGTTCGTCTGTTGACAGGAGCCCCTTGACGCGCGTGCGCTCAGCCCAACCGCACCCGACTGCCGCTGTGCGCCGAGGACTTGACGGCGTCCAGCAGTCGGTGCGTACGGACCGCGGTGGAGAAGTCCGGGCCGGACTCACCGCCCGTACGGATCGCCCGGGCCAGGTCCGTGTACACCTGGGCGACATTGCTGACCGGCGACGGGTCGCCCAGCAGCGGCCGGTAGGCGTCCGGGACGGTGACCTCCCGGGCGGGGGAGCCGTTCGCCGTCTCGTGGGTCAGTGTGAACCGCGGGCCCACCAGCGAGTCGTCGGACGACACCAGGACCAGCCGGCCCGTCCGCCCGTGCACCTCGATCCGGAAGCCGTCACCGCGCGGACCGCCCGTCATGAAGTGCGCCGAGGCCGCCGCACCGGACTCCAGCAGACCGCCCAGCACGATCTGGTCCGGCGAGGTCACCTCGATCCTCTCGCCGGTCTCCGCCATGGTGACCCGGTCGATGCGGGTCGCCAGGGTGGCCGACACCTCGGTGAACTCCCCGACGGCGTACTGGAACAGGTCCAGCGAGTGTCCGCCCACCACGGCGAGATGGTTGACGCCCTTCGTCGCGTCGAACAGCGCCGCGTACCGGGTGGACCACACCTCGGCCGTGGACAGCGAGTACAGCAGGGACGCCGACAGCACCTCGCCGACCAGCCCCTGCGCCAACAGGTCCCGCAGCAGCCGCACTTCGGGATGGTGCCGGCTCTGCAGCCCCACGGCATGCCGTACGCCGGCGGCCCGCGCCGCCGACTCGAGGCGCTCGGCGGTCGCCGTGTCCGGGGCCAGCGGCCACTCGCTGTACACATGGCGGCCCGCGGCGATGGCCGCCTCCACCAGCCCGTCCCGGGAGGGGAGTTGGACGGCGACCGTGACGAGATCGACGTCCGGGTCGGTCAGCAGTGCGTGTGCGTCGTCGTACGACCTTTGCGCGCCCCACACTCCCGCGGCCGCCCGCGCCGACTCCGGCGTCGTACCGGCGACCGCCGTGATCTCGAAGTCGTCCAGCGCCGTGAGCGCCGGGAGATGGATGTTGCGACCCCATCCCCGCTCGGCATGGGCGCCGACGACGCCCACCCGGATCCTGTCCGCCATGTGAACTCCCTCTGATGATCGGTGTTTTGCCGGCCGCCGAGAAAAGTACCAGTCGGTTGGTTTTTTTGTGGGCGGGGAAGGCAGACTGATCCCGAGAGCTCGTCGCGACACAGGCAGAGGACGGACGCATGGTCAGGCAGGAACGCGCGGAGGTCACCCGGTCCGCCATCCTCGACGGGGCGGCCCGCGCCTTCGACGCCGAGGGCTACCACGGGACTTCGCTGGGGGACATCGTCAGGGAGGCCGGGGTGACGAAGGGCGCGCTGTACTTCCACTTCGGTTCGAAGGAGGAGCTCGCGCAGGCCCTCATCGACGAGCAGTTCGCCGCCCTGGAGCCGGTCACCGACGGCACGAAGCCCGGGGTGCAGACCGTCATCGACATCGTGCACGCCATGGCACGCCGGCTGGTGGCCGACGTCCGGGTGCGGGCCGGTATCCGCCTGGTCATCGACCAGAGCTCCAAGACGGGCATCGTCAGCGAGCCGTACACCCGGTGGATCGAGCTCTTCCGGGAGTGCCTGGTCCAGGCGCAGCAGCGCGGGGACGTCAAGGCGGACCTCGACCCCGGCCGGGTGGCGCGGCTGATCGTCGGCTCCTGGACCGGGCTGCAGCTCAGTTCCCAAGTCCTCAGTGGGCGGGCCGACCTGACGGAGGAGACCACGCTCATGTGGGAGATGCTGCTGCCGAGCATCGTGCCGCCGAGGCGGATGGAGCGGTTCCGTCCGGAGGGCAGTGTGCTGGAAACGGTGTGAGGCGCCCTTGATGTCGAGGCGAACGTCGAGGGAGCTGTGCCGGGTGTCCCTCGGTGCGTGGATCGCGGGCCGCGCTGTCCTGTGCCTCAGGTGGCCAGCGGGTCGAGAGACAGGGGCTCGATCTTGCCCTCCAGCATGTACCCCAGTCCCTGTACGGCGCAGACGCCGGGGCGTTCGGCGATGTGCACCGGCATCCCGGTGGCGTGCCGCAGCATCTGGTCCAGGCCGGGGAGCAGGGCGGAACCGCCGACCATCATGATGCCGCGGTCGGCGAGGTCGGCCACCAGGTCGGGCGGGCAGTTGCGCAGCACCCGGCCGATACCGTCGAGGACGGCGGTCAGCGGGGTCTCGATCGCGTCCCGCACGGCGGCGGTGTCGACCTGCACGGAACGGGCGAGGCCGGTGGCGACGTCCCGCCCGTGGATCTCGGTGGAGGCGGGGCCCTGCGAGGTGAGGCCGTTTCCGGAGAGGGCGAGCTGCAGCGGTCGTACGGACTGGCTGGGCAGCATCAGTTCGTGCTCGTGACGCAGGTGCTGGACGATCGCGTGGTCCACGGCCTCACCGCCGACGGGAATGCGCTCGGCGGTCACGATCGAGCCCAGCGACAGCACGGCGACCTGGGTGGCGGCGGCCCCGCACACCATGATCATGGTGGCCTCGGGGCGCTCCACGGGCAGTCCGCAGCCGACCGCGGCGGCGATGAGGGTGTCGACGAGCTCGACGCGGCGGGCCCCGAGGCCCACGAGGGTCTCGATGGCGGCCCGCTGGGCGAGCGGGTCGGCGTCGTGCGGGGTGCAGGCGGCGGCCCGCAGGATGGGCTTGCGGCGCAGCGCGCGGCGGATCTTGTCGCCGAGCAGGTGGCGCAGCATGCGCTGGGCCATCTCGATGTCGACGACGGTGCCGCCGGAGACGGGCCGTACGACCCGGATGTAGTCGGGGGTCCGACCCGTCATCTTCTCGGCGAACTCACCGACCGCGATCAGCGCGCCGGTCTTGGTGTTCACGGCGGCGGCCGACGGCTGGTCGACGACGAGCCCGGCCCCCTTCACGTACACCCGCGTCCGCGCCGCGCCCAGGTCGACGGCGAAGTGGCAGCGACGCAGCTGCTCCAGACTGGCGGTCATGGCGGGTCCTCCCGAGAACACAGACCGTGCGGCCCGCCGGGTGGCGGGCTTAGTGGCATCGTGCGGGGGGTGGGGGAGGGGGCGCCTTTATTAGGGGGCCGGGTGGGGTGCGGCTGAATGGGGGGTTTTGTCTGTTATACCCCGTAAAGGTGGCGTAAGTGTTGTGACGGGGGGTCACGAGTGGCGGCCGCGTCAGGGACGGATCACCCCCAGCTCCACCAGGTCCTGCGGCCGGATACGCAGTTGGTCCGCCGTGGTCTCGGTGTCCTCCGGTGGGCGCTTGAGGATCGCGGCGGCGAGTTCCGGGGCGATGACGGAGAAGTAGCTGTCCGGGGTGGCGTACGTGGCGCCCGGCGCGGCGAGTGCGAGGGCGCCGCCGGAGCCGCCCTCGCCGATCAGGAGGGTGGTGATCGGGGTGCGGGCGGCGGCCACCGTGGTGAACAGTTCGGCGATCGCGGCGCCCGCGCCCTGCCGCTCGGCCTCCGCGTCGTTGGCCGCGCCCGGGGTGTCCACGAGCGTGAGCACGGGGATGCCGAGGCGGTCGGCGAGACGGATCAGGCGGGTGGCGGTGCGGTAGCCGGCGGGGCGGGTCGCGGTGCCGGTCTGCGCGGCATAGGCGATGGTACGGCCCTCGTGCTCACCGAAGCCGCAGAGCATGCCGGGGTCGGTACCGCCGCAGCGGTCGCCGGAGATCGCGGCCCGGTGGGTGATGTAGGCGTCCAAGTAGCTTTCGGCGCGGGGCCGTTGCGGGGAGCGGGCGCGCTGGACGGCGTGCCAGCCGGTGGCGGGGGGAGTGGGGGCGCCGAGGGGTGGGGGGACCGGGGCGGGGGTGGGCGCGGACAGTGTTCCGCGGGGCGGTGTGGGCACGCGTCCGTCTTCGGGCGGGGCGGCGTGTCCGGCGGGGGGTACGGGAGTGGTTCCGTCTGGGGGTGCTGCAGCGGGCTTGTCCTGCGGGGCCGCGGTGTTCTTGCCGGGGGGTACGGGAGTGGTTCCGTCTGGGGGTGCTGCAGCGGGCTTGTCCTGCGGGGCCGCGGTGTTCTCGCCGGGGGGTACGGGAGTGGTTCCGCCCTGCGGCACCGCGGTGTTCTCGCCGGGCGGTACGGAAGTGGTTCCGTCCTGCGGCACCGCGGCGTGTCCGTCGGGCGCTGCGGTGGCGGGCCTGTGGGTCGGCGCGGCTGTCGGGCCGACCGCCCGCCTCCCCAGCAGCCGCAGCCAGCGCCCCAGCGCCGCCCGCAGCTCGTCCGGCCTGACGACCCCGTCCGCCGCCCCCGCCGCCACCTGCGCCTCCGCCGTGTACGCCGACGGGTCCGCGTCCGGCGGCCGGACCCGGGAGCCCGCGAAGCCGACCTGCGCGCCAGGGAGGGCGAGGATCACGTCCGCGCCGGCGCCCAGGGTGGCCCAGCCGCCACCCGTGGTGGGGTCGCGCAGTACGGCGATCTGGGCGAGGCCGGCCTCGCGGGTGAGGGCCGACTCGCGGGCCACGCGCTGGAGTTGGGTGAGGGCCAGCATGCCCTCCTGCATACGGCTGCCGCCCGTGGCCACCAACGGGACGACCGGGAGGCGGTGTTCGCGGGCATACGTGTACGCCGCCTCCAGACGGTCACCGGTGCGTTCGCCCAGCGAGCCGCCGAGGTAGCCGAACTCGAAGGCGATCAGGACCGCTCGCGTGCCCTCGACATGCGCGGTGCCGCAGATGACGGACTCCGACTCGCCGGTGCGTTCGGCGGCGCGGGCGCGCGAGGCGTCGTAACCCTGCCAGGCCAGCGGGCCGTCGGGCTTCGACTGCCGTTCGGGGTACGGGATTTCGGCGAAGTCGTCGGTGACCAGCGCGACGATCTCGCGTGCGGACAGGCGCTCAGGCATGCAGCGCCCGCTTCATGATCTTCCCCATGTCGTTGCGGGGGAGGGCGGCGAGGTGGTGGACGACCCGCGGGCGCTTGTGCGGAGCGAGGCGCCGGGCCACGTGGTCCGCCAACTCGGCCAGGAGAGGGGGCGATTGGGGGTCCGCAGGGACGACCCACGCCACGATCCGCTCGCCCAGGTCCGGGTCCGGCTCCCCGGTCACGGCCGCCTCCCGCACGCCCGGGTGTTCCAGCAGCGCGTTCTCGATCTCGCCCGCCCCGATCTTGTAACCCCCGCTCTTGATCAGGTCGGTGGCCTTCCGGCCGACGACCCGGACGTAGCCGTCCGGGTCACGTACCGCCATGTCCCCCGTACGGAACCACCCGTCCGCCGTGAACGCGGCCGCCGTCGCGTCCGGACGGTTGAGGTACTCGGTGAACAGGTTCGGGCCGCGCACCTGGATCTCGCCCACCGTCTCACCGTCGTACGACGTGATCGGCGCCCCGTCCTCCTCCACCAGCCGCAGCTCCACCCCCGGCAGCGGTACGCCCACGGTCCCGGCGCGCGGTTCGCCGTCCGCGCGCACACTGGTGTTCATGAGGGTCTCCGTCATGCCGTAGCGCTCGACGACCCGGCGGCCGGTCGCGGCCGCGATGCGCTCGTGGTCGTGCACGGGCAGGGCCGCCGAGCCGGAGACGAGCAGCCGGGCGTGGGTGAGGGCCTTCGTCAACTCCGGGTCCTGCGCCAGGGTTTCGGCGATCCGGTGGTACATGGTCGGGACGCCGAACAGCATGGTCGCGCCGTCGTTCAGCTCACGGGCCACACCCTCCGTGCTGAAACGGCCCAGGTGGCGGACCGAGCCGCCGCGGCGGAGCGGGCCGAGGATGCCCAGGACCAGGCCGTGCACATGGAAGAGGGGGAGACCGTGCACCAGGACGTCGTCCGACGTCCACTGCCAGGCGTCCGCCAGGGCGTCCAGAGTGGTGGCCACGGCCCGGCGGGGGATCACCGCGCCCTTCGGGGGGCCGGTGGTGCCGGAGGTGTAGACGACCAGGGCGGGGGCGTCGTCCTGCGTGCCGGGATCGGGGGCGGGGCCGGCGCCGGTGCCCTGTACGTCGATGTCGACGCGCTCCAAGTGCCGTACGGCCGAGGGGAGTTCGGCACCCGGTGCGGCGAGCAGCAGACCCGGCGCGCTGTCGTTCAGGATGTGCCCGAGTTCCTGCTCCCCGGACTTCGGGTTGAGCGGCACCGCGGCGACACCGGCCTCCAGCGCCGCCACCACGGCCACCGCGGTCTCCAGTTCCGCTGTCGCCCAGACGGCCACGCGGTCGTGGGGCGTGAGCCGACGCGCCAGCGTGCCGGTCGCAGCGGCGAGGTCCGCGTACGTCAGGGAGCGGTCACCGAACCGCAGGGCGACCCGCCCCGCCGAGTCGCCGGTCAGGGCCGGGAAGAGAGAGGACACGCGTCGTACTCCTTAACTGTCGTTGCTCTGCTGCCGCGGAGGCCGCCGGGCCGGTTGCCGCGGGCGGCCGCCGGTCGCTCCTACCCGAAGCCCGGTACGACCAACACCAGCCACACCACCGCGGGTACCACCGTCACCACGATGCCCCCGTAGATCATCAACTGCCGGAAGAAACGCTCGCGGTCCACGTCCGGTGCCGCGGCCAGCACCAGCGCGCCGTTCGTCGAGAACGGGCTCACGTCCACCACCGTCGCCGACACCGCCAGCGCCGCCACCATCCCGACCGCCCCGATCTCACCCTGTGCGAGGAACGGCACGGCGAGCGGGATCAGCGCGCCCATGATCCCCACGGACGAGGCGAACGCGGAGACGATCGCCCCGATGTAGCACAGCAGTACGGCGGCCAGCAGCGGGACGCCGATGCCGCCGACGCCCTCACCGGCCCACTTGATCGTGCCGATCTCTTCCAGCACACCGACGTAGGTGAGGACACCGCAGATCAGCAGCACCGTCGACCAGGCGATCTGTCCGACCGCCCTACGGCTGTCCTCCGGCCAGGCGGCGCTCAGGATCACCGCGAGGGTGATCGACGTGAGCCCCGCGTCGAGGTCGAAGGCGAGCACGGCGACGACCAGGGCGACCAGGGCGGTGAGGGTGGCGATCCGGGCGGGGGTGAGGCGGGTGGTGTCGGGGGCCTCGGGGCGGGTGGACACGGCGGTGGCGGGGCCGGTGGCGGGGCCGGTACCGGTGGCGCTGAGGGCTGTGCCGGAGGGGGTGGTGGAGCCGGTGCCTTCGGTCGGTGCGTCGCGCTGGGCGGGACTGCCGCCCCCCTCGGTGGCCCCGGTCGCCCCGTCCACCGGCACCGCCCCCTGCGCCCACAGCTTCAACCCGCCGAACAGCACGAACATCACGCCCGCGATGACGACGTTGACGACGAGCGAGGCCAGGAACAGGAACACCTCGTTGCCGGGCAGGCCCTCGCGCTCGACGATGCCGTTGACGATCGTGCCGTAGATGCTGATCGGCGAGAAGCCGCCGCCCTGGGCGCCGTGCACCACCATCGCGCCCATCAGCAGCGGGCTGATCCCGTACCGCGCGGCGAAGCTCAGCGCGATCGGCGCCACGATCGCGACCGCGGCCGGGCTGACCGCTCCGATCGCCGTCAGCGCGCCGGTGATCGCGAACATCACCCACGGGATCAGCGCCACCCGCCCGCGCACCAGCCGGATGGACGCGTGGACCAGCCAGTCCGTGGTGCCGTTGGCCCGCGCGATCGCGAACAGGTACGTCACACCGACGAGGACGACGAACAGGTCGCCCGGGAAGCCGGCGAAGATGCCGTCCGCGTCGAGGTCGGCGACGAGCTCGCCCACCGCGAAGGCGGCGGCGAAGGCGAGGGCGCCCATGTTGACGGAACGGGTGGTGGCGATGACGAACACCACGACCAGGACGAGGATCGAGATGAGTTCGGGGGACATACGGGCTCCCGTCGTTGGGCCCCGGAGCGATTGGTCAATTGGCTGAGCCACTTAGCCACTCAGCCACATGGGGATGGCTGGTTAGCGTGGTGCGGGGCGTGCCGAACGTCAAGAGGGCGAGCAAAATTGGCTCAGCCACTCGACCAATTGGCCACCTATGGGGGCGTTACGGGGTGTTACTCTCCCGACGAACGAGAGGGGGACCCGTGACCGACGCCCTGCGCCCCATGACCAAGCAACGCCTCTACGAGCAGGTGCTCGACCGGCTGCGTCAGTACGTCGCCGAGGCCGGGCTCCGGGCCGGTGACCGGCTCCCGCCCGAGCGCGACCTGGCCACCCGCCTCGGTGTCAGCCGGGCCTCCGTGAAGCAGGCGATCGTGGTCCTCGAGGTCCAGGGCCTGGTCGAGGCACGGCACGGCGGCGGGACCTATCTCGTCCGGGACAGCCTCGACGTCGAGCCCGTGGAGAAGATGGTCGAGCGGCGGCAACGCCTGCCCGACGTCCTGGACGCCCGCGAGGCCCTGGAGACCAAGCTCGCCGAACTGGCCGCGGAACGCCGCACGGACGAGGACCTGTTCGCGATGCGAACGGCTCTCGCGAAGATGGCCGGCGAGATCGAGGACGGCGGCCACGGCATCGAGGGCGACCGCCTGTTCCACGCGGCGGTGACAGCGGCCGCGCACAGCTCTCTGCTCGCCGAGTTCATGCGCTCCATCGCCGACCAGATCGCCGAGAGCCGCACCGAGTCCCTGCGCCAGCCGCACCGCCCCGAGCGCTCCCTCGCCCAGCACCGCGCGATCCTCGACGCGATCGCCCTCCAGCGCCCCGGCCAGGCGGCCTCGGCGATGCGCCGCCATGTCCGCACGGTGGCGAAGGTACGGCTGCTTGACTGGGAGCCGGAGGAGGACGGCTGAGCCGCAACGGCGTTTGCCCGCGGGCGACTTGAGCTCGACGCTACCGCCGCATGGCCGCCGCCAGCACCGCCTCCACCACCCGCCCCACCGACCCCGGATGCAGGAACAGGAACAGGTTCGGTTCGACCAGCTCCAGCTCCATCACATGCGGCTGTCCGTCCTCCCCGTCGACGAGGTCCACGCGCGCGTACAGCAGTTCCGGAGCGTCCGGTACGGCGGCCAACGCACGCTCGGCGACGGAGAGTTCGGCCGGGGTCGGGGCCCAGGGCTCCAGGCCCGGATGGGCGACCTTGTCCGCGTCGAAGGCCGTACCGGGGGCGAGGACGGCCCGCTTGCGGCTGGCGTGCAGCAGCCGTCCCCCGAAGAACTGCAACGCCCGCTCACCGCCCGCGTCGATGCCCCGCATGTACGGCTGCACCATCGCGGTCAGCCCCTCGACGTGCATGCGCCGCAGCTGTCGTACGGCGGTCTCGTGCTGGTCGGGTGTGTAGCGCGCCGCGTACCGCGCCCCCGCTCCGGAGGTCGGCTTGACGACGTACTCGTGCGCGTCGGGGAGGTCGAGCGGGTCGCCGGGCGCGAGGTAGCGGGTCGGCACCACCGGCACCCCGGCCTCCGCGAGCTCCCCGAGGTACCGCTTGTCGGTGTTCCAGCGCACCACCTCCGCCGGATTGGCGAGCCGCGTCGCCTTGCCGCACCGCTCCGCCCACGCCGTGAACTCGGCCGCCCGCCAGCTGTAGTCCCAGGTGGACCGGATGAGGGCCAGGTCGTAGTCGGCCCAGTCGACGTCACCGTCGTCCCAGAACACGGTGTCCGCCTCGGCCCCGGCCTCGCGCAGCGCGGCCGCCAGCACGGGCAGGTCCCGGTCGCGGTGGGGCTCGGGACGGGGGTCGTAGGTGACGAGGGCGACTCGGGGCACGGCGGATTCCCTTCTCGTACGGCTGCAGCTCCGGCTCGACCGGCAGGCTAACCGTGGCGGAGGAAACCGCGGCAACCCATTTACCTTCCCCCTCGGTGAAGCCCCACCATCGGGACGACGAGGAACGGAGGAGCCGAATGGAATGGCTGACGATCGGTGCCTTCGCGAGGGCGAGCCGGCTGTCGCCGAAGGCGTTGCGGCTGTACGACGAGCTGGAGCTGCTGCGTCCGGCACGCGTGGACCCGGACTCCGGCTACCGCTACTACACACCGGGCCAGCTGGAACAGGCCCGGCAGGTGGCGTGGCTACGGCGGCTCGGCATGCCGTTGGCCAGGATCCGCACGGTGTGCGCCCTGCCGCCCGCTGCCGCCGCCGACGAGATCCGGGCGTACTGGGCGCAGGTGGAGGCCGAGACGGCCGTACGACGGGATCTGGCCGCGTTCCTCGCCGACGAGCTGGCGGCGACGCCGAGGAAGGACACCAGGATGCTCGAACTGCGCTACTCCGCCCACTCGGACCCCGGCCGGGTCCGCCCCGCCAACCAGGACACCGCCTACGCGGGCGGCCGGCTGCTCGCGGTCGCCGACGGATACGGCCCCGCGGGGGCGCCCGCCAGCAGTGCGGCCGTGGCGGCGCTGCGGTTCCTGGACAGCGACGACGTCCCGGCGGGGAACGTGCTCAACCTGCTGGAGGACGCCGTGCACGGGGCGAGCGAGGCGGTGCGGGGCGTGGACGCCGGGGCCGAGGAGAACGGCACGACCCTGACCGCCCTGCTGTGGACGGGCTCCCGTCTCGCCCTGGTCCACATCGGCGACTCGCGCGCCTATCTCCTGCGCGGTGGGGCCCTGTTCCGCATCACCCACGACCACACGGTGGTGCAGTCGCTGGTCGACGCGGGCCGGCTGACCGTGGAGGAGGCCGTCACCCACCCGCAGCGGGCGCTGCTCCTGAAGGCGCTCACGACCGGCACCCCGGATCTGAAACTGCACGATGCCGAGCCCGGCGACCGTTATCTCCTGTGCTCCGACGGCCTGTGCGCCGTCGTCCCCGACGCCGCCATCCGCGACCTGCTCACCGCCGCCCCCGCCCCCGAGGCGGCCGTGCACTCCCTGGTCGACTCCGCGAACGCGGCCGGCGGCCCGGACAACGTCAGTTGCGTGGTCGCGGACGTGGTGGCGACAGCGGCCTGACGCCTGGCCGCGGCACCGGCAAGACCCCCACCGACACCCCGGCCGACCCGGCACGAGGGAGCCGTGGACCGGCCACTCTCGCGGGGACGCGGCGCCGGTCTGCCGGGCGACCTGACGCACCCCCTGGGGCGATCACCGCACGCTCATCCGCTGCAGCAACCCCCACGTGAACTCGGCGACCACCTCCCGCCGTACCCCCTGCTCGTCCGGCGCCGTGAAGGACAGGCCCCAGCGGGTCGGGGCCGTGCCCTCCAGGGGGCGGGCCGGGGCGAAGGCGTGGGCCGCCTCGTCGACCGTGCAGGACCAGGGGGTGAGGTCGGCGAGGGTGCGCAGGGTGGGGGCGGGGGCGTCGGGGGCGCGGATCAGCCACTCGTTCCAGACCGCGCCGGTCGGGGAGAGGAGCACCTCGAAGCGCAGGTCGGGCCAGAGCGGAACGGGCCAGAGCAGGGCCTCGCACTCCAGGTCGCCGACCTTGCGGACCAGGACGGATTCCGGGGTGCCGAGGACGGAGCGATAGCGGGAGGCGGCGGCGCGGGCCCGGGGCGAGCGGACCATCGCCTGCCACCGCTTGTTGGCCTCCCGCATGTCCGCGATCGAGACGCCCAGCGTGTGCCGGGCGTCCTCCACCAGGCCGGGATTGTGGTCGGCCATGCGGCGCAGCAGGACCAGCTGGAAGTCATGGACGGTGAAAGGACTAGCCGGGGGCTTTCCGGAGGGCATGCCCCCCATCGTCCCCCACCGCACTGACACCGGGGCGGCGGCCGTCGGGCAGGAAGAGCACCGAGTTGATGTACCGCGGGCGGTGGCGGAACGGCAGGACGCGGCGCAGCAGCCCCTGGGTGACGACGTACGACGCCGTCGCCTGGTGCGCCTCCAGCGGGAAGCCCGCCAACGGGACCCAGGCGGCACGGGGCAGCACCCAGCCGCTGTAGCCGAGGAGGGCGAGGTAGGTGACCACAGGCGCGATCGGCTGGATCCTGGACTCCAGCTCGACGAAGAGCGCCGGCCGGTCCCGGGTCAGAAGTCCCGTCGCCCCGCGCAGCACCGCCAGCTCACTGCCGTCCACGTCGATCTTGATGAAACCGACGTCCCGCAGCCCCAGTTCGTCCAGCGTGACGCAGCGGACGTTCAGCCAGTGGCCGTGGATGTCGCGCCGGACCAGCGAGGACACACCCCGGTCACCGGCGTCGTCCGGCGGCAGCCACAGCTGGGCCACGCCCTGCCGGTCCGCGGCGGCGGCCTCCACGACCTCGACGTTGGCCGGGGCCGCCGCGTCGAGCAGCCGCGCCAGATGGGGCACCGGCTCCACGGCCACCACCCGCCGCGCCCGACCGGCCAGCCGCCGGGTCCACGGCCCGTACCAGCCGCCGACGTCCACCGCCGTCCCGCAGTCCGCCGGGCACAGGTCGGCGAGGCGGGCCAACTCGGGCTCGAAGCGCGGATAGACGGCCCGGGCCGCGGCCGCGACCAGGCGGGTGGGCAGATGGGGGGCCAGTCTCGCCGCCCAGGTACGAGCCGGTCCGGTCATGGAGTCATCCGTTTCAGGAGATCTTCGTGCTCGTCGTCCGTCACCTGCTCGCCGGAGGCCGGCAGCAACTGCGGGATGCCGTCGACGATCGGATAACGGCGCCGCAGCCGCGGGTTGTACAGGGCCTCGTCCGGCGGTACGAGGTGCAGGGGCCCCTTGTCGAGCGGGCAGGCCAGGATCCGCAGCAGCGGGTCGTCGGGGTTCATGGGGGCGTCAACTCCTTGGCACCGATGGGGGGCTGGGGTGCCGGATCGTGCTTGGGCATGGTCAGCAGTACGGAGACGGCGAGCACCGTGCCCGCGAGGCGCAGCGCGAGCCGCAGCGGGTCGTGGGGCAGGGACTCGCCGAACGAGAGCGTGCCGAGCACCGCCGTGTACAGGCAGGTCACCGTCGTGCACACCGGCACGATCAGCGAGGCCCGGCAGCGTTGCAGTGCCGCCTGCGACATCACCAGGCCGAAGGCTCCGGTGAACAACAGGAGATACGGATAGGGAGACCTCAGGAGTTCAAGTACCGCTCCACCGAATCCAGTTGACGACAGGAAGCTCGACACGCCCTTGATCGCCAGCGAGCTGACGCCGTACAGCAGGCCCACCGCCACGCCGTACTCGACGCCGGTCGTCGGCATCCGGTGCCGGTGCCTCGCGCGCCGCTCGGCGGACCCGTACAGCCACACGCCCGCTGCCAGCGACGGCACGCACACCAGCAGGATCAGCTGGTAGGGGGCGTCCCGGCTGACCTGGTCCGAACCCTCCTTCAGCGACAGCACGACCATCAGCAGCGCGGCGAGAATGGCCCCCAGCGCGTACCGCTCCCGCCCGCTCGTCTCCTCGCCCAGCAGCCGCGCCGACAGCAGCACGAGCAGCACCAGGCCGGAGACGAAGATGCCCTGCGCGGCCGCGATCGGCAGCGTCCGGTAGACCGCGAGCTGTGCCGCGAACCCGGCCGCCAGCGAGAGCGAGCCGCCGATCCACAGCGGACTTCTGAGCACCAGCCCGAGCAGCCGCGCCGGTTGACGGATCGTCACCTCCGGCAGCGCGCTCAACGCCCGCTTCTCCAGCACGAATCCGACGCTGTACAGGGTGTTCGCCAACAGGGCCGCCGCCACTCCCCACCACACGGTCCACGCTCCCTAGGTCTTTCGCGCGTGCAGCAGCAGGATCGACGCGAGGGACGGTCTCGCACACGCCAGCCGGTCCAGTGCGCGCAGCGGCCGCGGCACTCCGTGGAACGGGGCCCCTTCCAGCCGTACGACCTCGAAGCCGGCCGCCGCGACGAACTCCCGCAGCGCACGCGCCGTGTACAGCCGCAGATGCCCTACGACCTCCCGGCCCGGCCTGCCGTGGATCGCCCGCAGGCTCACCTCCGAGAACACCGGCTGGACCCCGGCCAGCAGCAGTCCGCGGTTGTACCAGGCGGCCAGGTTCGGTGTGGACAGCATGAGATGACCTCCGGGGCGCAGGATGCGGCGGATCTCGTCGAGCGCGGAGTCCGGGTCGACGAGATGCTCGACGACCTCGCTGAACAGCACGGCGTCGACGGAGCCGTCCTTGAACGGCAGCCCGACACCGGTCAGTTCGCCCCGGACGGCGTACGGCAGCCGGGTGCGGGCGCGGCGGAGGGCGTCCTGGGACCAGTCGACGCCGACGATCCGGTGACCGGTGAGGAACGGGGCCGCGGTGGCGGCCGCGGTGCCGTCGCCGCAGCCGATGTCGAGGACGGTGCGGGGAGCTGCCGCGTCGGTTCCGAGTGCCCTGGCCAGCATGCGGGCTTGGCGCAGGGAGCGGGGGGTGCCGGAGGCGACGGGGACGGCGGGGTTCTCGTAGAAGTCTCTGAGGCCGCCTCGGCGCGGAGGCGCGGTCGTGTTCACGGGGCCACCTCCGTGGTGTGCAGGTAGTGCTCGAAGAGGTCCCGCAGATGGGCGCCGTCGCCATGGCTGAGCAGCGCCCGCGACCAGCGCAGGGCCAGGTGCAGCCGGCCCACGGTCGAGGCGGTCGTGACCGTGAGGCCGCGGGGCATCCTGGCGGGCGCCGAGAACCACACCGCGTGCGCGCGGCCGGCCTCCTCGCCGAAGTCCAGCGGGTAGGGGACCCGGCCGATGTTGCTGAGCAGGGTGGTGGAGGTCCAGGGGGCCGCCGCCTTGCGGAGGCCACGGGTGAGTGCCGCGCGCCAGGTCACCGGGGTGACCGGGGCGGTGAGCAGGCTCGCGCCGTGGCCGAGTTGGGGGCGGGGGAGGGATTTGAGGGCACGTGTGCGGGCCGCCGTGCGGCGCAGGAACTCGGGCATGTCGTCTTCGTCGGTCGTCAACTCGGCCGGTGAGAAGGGGACTTCCACCAGGCGGGTGCCGTTTCCTATCGGCATCGTGGTGTCCCTCGGGCGGTCGTCGACGGGCATGGTGATGCGGAGGGGGCGGGGGGCTTCTCCGTGTTCTCTGTTCCAGTGGGCGATCGTCAGGGCGGTGGCGACCATGAGCTGGTCGTTGACCGTGTAGGGGGAGCCCTTGGGGCGTTGGGGGAGGGGGAGTTCGGTGACGAGGAGGCCGTTGCCGGGGGAGGGTTCCGGGGTGCCTTGCGCTACGCGGGCGGGGCGGGTCCAAGTGGACGGGGTGTTTTCCTGGGGTGCTGGGGGGCCTTGGGTGCGGGTGGGGGGCGCGGCGGGGGAGTTGTCCTTGCCGCCGTAGATTTCGGCCGCCGTGGCGAGGATCCGTAGGCAGGCGGGGCCGTCCAGGGCTGTGTGGTTCATGGTGACGAAGAGGACGGTTGTGTTGCGGGTGCGGGGCGGTGGGGGCTGGTCGCGCAGTTCCCCGCGCCCCTTGAAAGGTGGGTGCAGGCCGACCAAGTCTGTGGCTTCGCTGCCCTCTGCCGGACCCGCTCCTTCCACCACCTCCAGTCGTATCGGTGGGGACAGTGACAGCGGTGGTGCCTCCGTCAGGGCCCTTGTCCTCGCGTCCCGCAGTGCGTTGCGGCCCGGCGCCGGGAAGCTCACCACCTCCACGTCCGGTTCCTCCGTCAGCTCCCACTCGTAGCGGCGGCGGTACCAGCCCCCGGGGGCCTCCCTCATCAGGATCCGGGGATGCCTGCGCAGGGCCTCCAGGAACGCCTTCCGGAGCCGGGCCTGATCCAGTCGCCCCGGCAGATGCACCTCGATGTGGACCGTCTCCGGTTCCTCCTCCTGGAGGCAGTGGCGGGACACCTCGTCCACGACCGGGAACGGGATCCGTGCGGGAGTCGTCATGCCGGTTCGTCCCTTCCCTTTTCCACCGGGGCCGACGGGAGTTGCTGGGTGGGTGCCTCGGAGTCGGGTGGTGTCTCCGGTTCCCGCACACTCACCAGTGCCGCGAACAGCCCGATCAGGGCGAGCAGTTGGGCCGCGTGACCGAACGCGCCCTCCGCCGCGCCCACCGGCTCACCCGCGCCCGTCGCCGCGGCGATCCCCGCTCCCGCCAACGCCACGAAGGCGATCGGCACCAGGAGGTCGTGGCGCCGGTGCGCGAGCAGTGCCAGCGCCGGGACCAGCAGGGCGAACCATCCCGCGATCACCGCGCCCACCAGCGTGAGCGCCACCAGCCCGAGCCACAGCCCCGGCGCCGGAGGCACCCGTTGCGGCTCGTCGGGGTTCGGGGAGCGGCGGCGCCACAGCACCAGGCCGACCAGCACCGCGAGCGCGACCCCGCTGCCGATCAGTGCGCCGTCGTACGTCGTGGCGGGTTCGTACGACAGCTTCACCGTGCCGCCCGCGCCGGCGGGGATCCGCCAGCCCTGTTGCCAGCCGTCCAGCCGCAGCGGGGACAGCGACTTCCCGTTCAACGTGGCCTTCCAGCCGTCGTTGTAGTTCTCGTACGTGGTGAGGTACGAGGCCGCGCCCGAACCGACGGTCACCTCGCGCTTGTCGCCCAGCCAGTCGTCTATCCGCAACTCCCGGGTGAGGGAGGTCGGTTCGGCGACCGTGCCGCGGGTCAGCGTGATGTCGGTGAGGGCGAGTGGGCCCGCGTCGCCGCCCTCGACGACATGTTCACCGGCATTCAGCGACAACTTCGCCTCGGAGCGCCCTCTCTGGCAGAGCGTCACCGACAGGGCGCGGCGATCCGTCAGATCGCGGACCAGGCCCGAGACGCCCGTCTGGTACAGCTTTCCGTCGACCGCCATCGTCGGCCCCTGTCCGCACGGCAGGGAGAACTTCCGGGTGGCCTTCGGCTGCGGGGTCCGGTACTGGTCGAGGACCGGGATGTACGCCTCGGTGAGCCCCACCGGGAGCTGGAGGTCCTCGTCGGCGACCGGGTTGTGCAGGGTCAGCGGGGCCGTCTCGGTGATCGTGATGTCGAGACGGTCGGTGGTGATGGGCGGGAAGCGCACCGCGCCGTTCTCGTCGACACCGGCGATGGCGGCACCGTCCGGCGAGGTGATGTCCACCTCGGTGGGGCGGGTGGACAGGCCGCCCGCGGCGGCCAACACCACTTCTCCCACCGGCTGTTTGCCGTTCCAGCTCAGATGGATGGTCGGGCGGTCGCCCGCGATCCAGGCCGTCGTGAGGTCGCCGTCGGTGAGGTTGCGGGCGGACAGACCCGTGCCGAGGGTGGCCGTGGAGTCGGCGGTGGCGGTGATGCGGTTGCGCTGGTCGGGGGCGACCTCGTACAGCATCCGGTCGAGTTCCTCGCCGGTCACCGGCACCGCGCTCGCCTTGATCGAGTACGTTCCCGCGGTCGCCGTGTCGAAGCGCCGGTGCAGGCCCGCCTCGGTGCCGGTCGGGGAGATCCCGGCCGGGTCGGGAACCCGGTGCAGGGAGACGACCTCGGCCGGGGCGTCCGAGGTGTCCGCGTCGGTCGGCAGCCGCAGCAGCCTCGTCACCTGTACGTCCGGAAGGGCGATCTCGGAGAACCCGGCACCGGCGAGACCGGTCCGCCGGGCCACCGAGTCGGTGATCGTCAGCTTCATCCAGGCCGTCGCCCCGGGCGGGGACTTGATGCTCTGCGTCGATCCGTCGGCCCGCAGGAAGCTGGTGCGCGACCCCCGTTCCGTCTCCACCCGCACCTTCGTCGCCGCCGACCGCACGCTCTCCTGCGGCAACGGCGTCACCTTGAACGACGAGGGCATGTCGTACGCGGGATCCGAGAAGCCGATCCGCAGCCACTGCCCGTCCGGCGAGCCCGCGACGCCCTCCGCCCAGGCGGTGTCCGGGTTGCCGTCGAAGGCGTTCACCGGGTCGAACTGGGGGAGGTGGAACAGCCAGCTGCCGTACGACGACGCCGTCACCGACCGGGCGCCGCGCAGTTCGGCCACCGTCTGGTGGTCCTGGCCCTTCGTCGGCAGGATCTGGTGCGGTTTCTCACCGGCGTCCTGGGCGGCCCCGGAGGCGTTGCGCTCGTCGCTGGTGTACGTGTACGACGTGTTCGCGTTGACGAGTCCGAACCGGGTGTCGGCGCGCCGCAGTCCGTCGCCGGCGATCTGGAGCGGCGGGGTGCCGAGCCCGGGATGGTTGTCGCCGGTCAACACCGTTGCCCGGCCGCGCAGTTCGGTGGCCAGCGGCAGCAGGGACTCGGGGCCGCCGGAGACCTGGGCGGTGTCGGCGACCGGCAGCAGGCCGGCCTGCCCGGGCCGCGGCACGTCCGAGGACTCCACCGGCCGGAAGATCTCCACCGCCCGCTGCCTCGGGTACAGCCCCTCGATCTGGAGCGGGGTGTCGTGTGCGATCTTCCCGCCCGTCATGAGGGGCCCGAGGCCCGTCACCCGCTCGTAGCCGGACTGTTCGAGGGCCCGCTTGACGACCGAGGACGACACGGTGCCGATCTGGTCCGGGTCGAGGTCGTTGCGGACGACGACGTAGTAGACCCCGGCCCTGCTCAGGTAGTCGGCCAGGCCCGGGATCTCGCCGCCCGTCATCAGCGCCTGCTCGACCGCGTCCGTCATACGCCGGTTGCCGGGGGTGCCGAAGGGGACGTAGTCCCGTTGCGCCCAGCGGGACTCGGCGAGCACGTCGAGGGGCTGGTCGATGGGGGAGCCCCAGGTGTAGATGCCGTGCGCGGTGGCGGGGACGACGAGGGCGCGGGAGTCGGGGGAGTACTTCTCCAGCCAGTCGGCCGTGGTGTGCCAGTACCTGGGGAGCTGCTGGAAGGAACCCGGGTTCAGGATCGAGCCGTTGAGATACGGCCACATCAGCCCGGGGAGGATCAGGACGGCCGCGATCAGTGGGGCGTACCGGCGGCCCTTGATCTCTCTCGCCCCGCGCGGCTCGGTGGCCACGCCCACCAGATGGGCGAGGCCCAGCACCAGGGCGAGCGCCAGGCCCGGCTGAAACTTGTAGATGTTGCGGAAGGGGGCGAGGCCGCCGTTCAGCCAGTCCTGCACCAGCCCGTGGAAGGGGGCACCGAACGCGCCCCCGTACCCCGCGAGCAGCACCAGGACGGCCGTCAGCGCGGTCAGCACCAGCCATCGCCGCTCCGGCATGTCCCGCCGCGCGAGGCCCGCGAGACCGAGCCCGGCCGCGAACGCCGAGCAGATGATGACGACCACCGAGGAGGCCACGGTCCAGCCGGCCGGCAGCCACGCCTCCGTCAGATGCAGATAGGCGACCCAGTTCCCGCCCCCGCGCAGGGCCTCCGTCGCCGACATCGTCTCGGTCGTGGTCCGCGCGCTCTCGACGTACGGCAGGAAGTTCTCGCCGTAGAGGCCGAGCAGCAGCAGCGGGATCACCCACCAGGCGGTCGCCAGGACCAACCCCGGCACCCACCAGACGATCAGCTTGCGCTGCCGGGGCCCGGGTGGCCGGGAGAGCAGATACAGCCCGACGGGCAGCAGACACGCGAGCGTGGAGGACGCGTTGACCCCGCCCATGAACGGGACGACCAGCGCCGAACGCAGGGCGGCGATCCGGGCGCTGTAGCGCTCGTCGGTCAGCGGAAGCAGCACCCAGGGCAGGAAGGCGCCGGGCAGCGCGGCGGCGGAGGTCGAGCCGATGACGATGGTGAAGGTCGGCCACAGCGCGTAGGCGACGGCGGCCAGCAGCCTTCCCGATCCGTTGCCGATACGCAGCCGCTCGGCCAGCCGGAGCGCACCCCAGAAGGCCACCGACACGATCAGCGACAGCCACAGCCGCTCCACCAGCCACACCGGCAACTGGAGGGTGTGGCCCAGCCAGTAGAACGGCAGCATCGGCCACAGATAGCCGACGTACTGGTCCTGGATCCCGCCGAAGGACCCCTGGTCGTGCCACAACTGCCCCAGATCGGCGAGGAACCGCCCGGGGTCCGTGGTGACACCCAGCTTGGTGTCGAAGGTCTGCCTGCCGGGGTGCACCGCCAGGAACAGCACGAACACCACGGCCCAGAACCCCAGCAGCCAGCCCCGCGACCTCGGACCCTCCGGCGGGCCCGACATGATCGCGGTGCTGGGGGCGGCCGCCGGAGGAGGGGCCTGGACCGTGGACGTCGTCATGGTGGACACCGCCGGAGAATGAGGAGGAGGTTCCAGGTGGCGACCTCGCGGAGCCCCGGAGCCCGTACGACGGTCTCCGCGAGGAAGGGCCAGTAGCGGGAGCGCGCCGAGACGACCGTGACGTCGTCCCGGGCACGCACCTGCCGCAGGGTCGGGCCGATGTGCACGGCGAACAGGTTCTCGCCGAGGGTGTGCTTGGCGGCCTTTCCGGTACGGCGCCGATAGCGGGCCCGTGCCCGCTCGGCCCCCAGGTAGTGCCAGGGTGCCCACTCGTGACCGCCCCACGGGGACAGCCAGTTGGTGAACGACACGTAGATCAGCCCACCGGGCCGGGTGACCCGGATGAGCTCACTGAGGAAGATCTCCGGATCGGCCACGTGCTCAAGGACGTTGGAGGAGAAGGTGACGTCCGCGGAGGCGTCCCGCAGGGGGAGCAGGTAGCCGTCGGCGATCACGGTGGAGTCGGGGGGCTTCTCTCCCAGTTCGGTGGGATCGGGCTCGAAGAGGAAGGCGTCGGCGCCCCGTCTGCGGAACTCCTCGGTGAAGTACCCGCTGCCTCCGCCGACGTCGACGACGGTGCGGCCGGCGACGGGGCCGTCGTAGGCCTCGACCTGGTCGGCGGCGTCGCGGGCGAGCAGTGCGTAGCAGGCTTCGGGGTCGTCCTGCTCGTGGCGAAAGGCACGGAGGAGACTCAGGGAACGTCGAAACGAGGGGTCCTTGAGTGTCTGGGGGCGCGGGGCAGTGCTCAATTTGCGGCTACCGCCGCGTGCGCGCGACCAGCCACGACGCACCTGAGGCCGCCTCACGGCCCCCAGCCCCTCACCGCCTCGGCGGCAACAGCCCGGAACTGTCTGACAGTCCGATGCCAGCGATACCGAGCCGCCCGATCCCGAGCAGCCTTGCCCATCAACTCCCGCCGATGCGAAGACAGAGCCAGCGTGCACCAGGCGGCAGCGAACGAGGACTCACCCTGCGCAAGAACCCCGGTTTCCCCGTCCACGACGGAATCCCGCAGCCCAGGCACATCAAAGGCGATGGTCGGCGTCTCCCGGGTCGCGGCCTCGGTGACGACCAGCCCCCACCCCTCCACGGCCGAGGGATGAAGCAGCAGCCACGCCTCGCACAACAGCCGATGCTTCTCGGCCTCGGAGACATGCCCGGCGAACTCCACGCCAGGCCCGGCGAGTTGCTCCAGACGGCCCCTCTCGGGCCCGTCACCGACGATCACCAGGCGACCGCCGGTCACCGGCCGTACCCGCTCCCAGAGCCTCAGCAGCAGATCGACCCGCTTGTACTCGACCAGCCGGCCCACGGCCACGAACAACGGTTCCGGCGAGCGCCGGACGAGCGGCTCCGGCTCCTCGACGCCGTTGTGCACGACCCGGATACGGTCTCTCTCGACACCGATCGCCCGCAGCGCATGAGCCGTCGACGGAGACACGGCGACCAGCAGACTCCGGTGCCGGGTGGCGCCCGCCAGGGCCCAGTGTTCGAGTCTTCGGCCGATCCGGGCGGCCGGGGCCAGCGGCCCGCCGAACCGCATCTTCCACAGGTCGGTGTGCACGTGGTTGACCAGGCACAGGGTGGGGCCGCGGTGCCACAGGGGCGCGAGGTACGGCATGCCGTTGCACACCTCGACCAGCAGGTCGGTCTCGCCGACCTGGCGGGCGAAGGCCGTACGGGCGCGGAGGTAGTGGCCGAACTCGCCGCCCGCCGACACGACCCGGTAGTCCCGGTAGGAGGCGGGCCCGCCGCACAGCAGGGTCACCTGGTGGCCGAGCCGGGTCAGTCCGTCGGCGAGCCGGTCGACGAGGAGCTCGGAGCCGCCGGCGGCCGGGTTGTCGAGGTCACGATGGGCGAGAAAAACGATTCGGCGTGGTGGTGGGGGGAGCGCCGAAAGGTGGTGCGGGGTGTGCGATGAGGGTTGCCGCTGCGACGCCTGGGGAGGCGTGTGCAGCGGGTGGGGCACGTGCTGGGGCATGGGTGCTCCAACTCGTCTCAGGGTGCGGAACTCAGCGGTGGGTTTCAGGCTGGTTGTGGGGGGACTGAGCGCTTCCTAGGAGGAGGGTGTGGACGGGTTGTGCTCGGGTGGGGTGGCACAGTTTTCGCCCACCCGTTCGCCGTGGCTACTCACGCAGGTGACAATTTCCGGCGTTATTAGAGCTGACGTCCAGTCACATCGTGAGAACAGGCTGGGGCGTACTGTCCATATCGGTGGACTCGGGGCGCCTGCGTCCCCGTACCACCAAAACGCCCCCCACGGCCGTCAGCACGAATCCGGCCACAGCCGCCCCGACCGGCAACGTCTCGCCCACCGCGCGCAGCTGTCCGCTGTCCCGCTTCGCCAGCCGCACGGCCTCCTTCTGCGTCGCGGTGGTGAACGCGATCTTCTGGCTGTCCAGCAGGACCACGGCGTCCTTCTTCGCGCCGGGGGCCCGCAGGGTGCGCTTGGGGGCCACCTGTGCGTAGACGACCCGGCCGGTGCGCTGGTCGACGACCAGTTCGATGCCGTGGTTGGAGTACCACTCCTCGGCCAGCACCTGCGGCCGGTCGGGTTCGTCCACGATCGTGCCCGGCACGAGCCGTGTCCCGGTCCGCGTGGGGGCGACCGTGCCGGTGAACCGGTAACCCGTGTACCCCTGAACCTTCTTCGTACCCTGGTAACGCAAAGTCACTGTCGAACCCAGGGAGTTGTCCCACCACTGGTAGGAGCGTCGCTGCACGTCGAAGGGGAACTTCAGGTAGGCCTCACCCTCGATGTACGGCTTCTCGCCGCAGCAGTGCACCGGCCTGGTGGTCTTCCGGTCCATGACCCACCGGTGCGGGACGAACTCCAGCGCGTCGTGCGGGTCGGCGGCCGGCAGCGTCTTGTCGGTGTCGACGGTGGTGGTGACGTCCCACACCGCGGCCCGGCCGCTGCGCTCACTGTCCTCGACGTCTCCGCGCACCCGCTGGGTGACGGTGATCCGCTGATCGGGAACCGTCTCCAGCTCCTCGGTGTCGAAGACGCTGCCCGTCCCGCGGTAGACGGCGGTCTGGTCGATGTCGATCGGATTCACGGCCGCCCGCGGTGCCACGTACCAGGCGAGCAGCGGCGCCAGTACCAGCAGAAACGTGCCGAGTCCCAGCAGAATCAGGGAGATTGGAGAGGCTGTACGGCGCATCCGGACACTCCTGGGGCGTGAGATGACGGAGTTCGGGCCGCTCTATGGGCCGGAGACCGTAGGCGTTCGTAGACGGAGTGTCAATGTCTTGACGGGGCATCAGTGTCGTGTCGAGACTGGGCCGACAGGCAGGGTGGGTACCGGGCCGGGTCCTCATGGATTCCGGGTCCCGGGTGGGGACGTGCGCCGGACCGAAGCCGCTCAGAGAGGCTGCCCCTGCGATGTCCAGACTGCTCGCCGCCGCACTGACCGTCGTGGCCGCCGCATTGCTCGCCCTCGGTGCCGCGCTCGGCATCGTCGCGCTGCTGGAGGCGACGCCCGAGCAGCCCAACACCCCCTTGATCACCTACGAGCAAGCGGACCAGGGGAGTTGACCCGTGGCCGCCCGCCCGGCAGCCGTGAACTCCCGCTCGGCCTGGCATGACGTCCCCCGTCTCCAGGTCCGCCGGTTCGCGGCCATCGCCATGTCCGAGGCGCCGGCCCTCGCGGAGGAGATCCTGCGCGAGATCCGCCGCGAGTACCCCCATCTGCCGGTCGTCCTGGACGAGTCCGGCGAACCGATGGCCCTGGTCGGCATCCGCCGCGCGATCGAGGTCTTCGTCCAGCACCTGGAGACGGCGGAGGGCCGCCCCACGGTCCCCCCGGGCGTCTTCCAGGAGTTCGGCAGAGGCGAGGGCCTGAACGGCCGCAGCCTGGATTCCCTCCAGGCGATCTACCGCATGGGCGTACGGCTGGCCTGGCGCCGTTTCGCCGACATCGGCCAGCGGGTGGAGATCCCGCCGCCGGCGATGTACGAGCTGGTCGACGCGGGTTACGAGTACCTGGACGGCCTGGTCGACCAGTCGGTCCGAGGCTATGCGGAGGCGGCGGCTCGCCAGGCGGGCGAACGCCTTCGCCTCCAACGCCGCCTGATGGAGTTACTGCTGGCCGAACGCCACCGGGGCGACCCGGCGGACGCGCTGACGGAGCGCGCGGCCCGGATCGGCTGGCCCCTGCCGAAGAAGGTGGCGGTCGGCGTCCTGCTCCGCCCGGCCCGGGAGGCGGTGCCCCCCGCAGTGGGCCAGGGAGTCCTCCTGGACATGGACTACGAACAGCCCCGCATGGTCGTACCGGAACCGGACGCGGCGGGCCGCCCCGAACTCCTGCACCGGGCCCTGACCGGCTGGGCGGGCGCGATCGGCCCCCCGGTCCCGCTGCCCGACGCGGCGAAGTCACTGCGCTGGGCCGAGGCGGCCGTACACCTGATGGAACGCGACCTGCTCCCCGCCGGTGACGTCCTCTACTGCACGGAACACACCGAGGCGCTGGTCCTGCTCCAGCCGGAGGAACTGATAGACGACCTGGCCCTCCGCTGCCTGGCCCCCTTGCGCCACTGCGGCCCCACCCACGGCCGCCGCCTCGCGGAAACCCTGCTGGCCTGGCTGGAGACCCGGGGCGGGGCACCGGAGGTGGCGGCCCGCCTGGGAGTCCACCCCCAGACGGTCCGCTACCGCCTCCGCCAGATCCGCGAACTGTGGGGCGACGAGATCGACGATCCCGACCGGCGCTTCGAACTGGAGCTGGTGTTGCGGGCTCGGCGGTTGCGGGGGGAGCTGGCGTGATGAGGGCTCGGCGGATCACTCCCAGACGAGCGTGTCGCTGCTGACGGGCGCGATACGGGCGGCGGGGGACGCTCCGACGGCGTCGACGCTGTAGGCGCCGGGAGCAAGCTCCTCGAAGACGGCTTCCACGGGGTCCGCGCCGATCGTGACGACACGGGCCTGTTCGAGTCGCCCGGCTTCGTCGGAGACGGTGAGCCGTACGGTCGCACGCGTTCCGCCGACCGAGGAGATCGTGACCGTCAAGTCCTCGTCCGCAGTGATCAGTTCTGGGACATGCACACGCAGGTCCGTGGTCTCCGAGGCGCGTACGACGATGTCGGCGGCGGTGAGGATGCCTTCGAGTTCATCGAGGGCGGCGGGATTGCGATGCAGGTTTCCGTGCTGGTCGGGGATGCGGCGGAGGGTGTTGCTGGCCATGGGGACGTCGGAGCGGGACGCGCCGACGATGGGGACGGTGCCGTCGCCGAAGAGGTTCCGGGTCTCGTAGGTGGGGTGGAGAGTCACGCCGTCCGTCGTGACCTTCGCGGTGGTCGGGGTGTTCTGGTGAATGCCCACGAGGGCGTGGGTGGCGGTGAGGGAGGCGGGGCGCGCTGCTTCGGCATCGCGGAGTTGGGTGTGGAAGCGCATGGCGTCGGTTGTCTGCTTGTGGTCCAGATCCGGGATGTCGATCTCGGTGGTCTTGGCGAGGGGGCCCGAGGTCTCCACGCAGGCGTACTCCGGGAGCAGTTGGTGCAGCGAGGGAAGGCTTCGGGCAAAGGCGGTGAGATCCACACCGAGCGGGCCGATACCCCGTCGTACCCCGTTGACCAGTTGCTCCAGTGCCTTCGCTGCGCCGCGGTACGGCGTGCCGAAGGTGATCAGTTTGCGAGTGATCTCGGCGCCACCGCACTGCTCGATGTACCAGCGGGCCACCAGTCCCCCCATGGAGTGGCAGACGAAGACGAGTTCAGCGTCGGAGTAGGGGCCGCCCTGGGCACGCCAGCGTTCGAGGGCCGGCTCTACGAGGGTGGCGAGGTGGCGGCCGTTCCAGCGGTTGGACAGGCGCCAGTCGTAGGGGACGGGGAGAAGATTGCCGGCGGGTGCGTCGGGAGTGTTCGCACTTTCGCGGTATCCCAGGGAGCGCAGGCGTTCCAGGAGAAGGTCGTAGCCCTTGACCGGGGTCCAGATACCGGGGAGCACATGGAGGTCCGGCATGAGGGCGACGGGGTGGACGCCGTCGGCCGGGTGCTCGTCCCTGATGCCTTCGGGGAGTTGCAGGCGGGTGAGGGAGCGGCCGAAGGTCTTCACGGCGTTGAGCAGGGCGCCCGCTGAGGGGGACCAGACCAGGCCGTCGGGGCTGCGGAGGGTGCTGCCCATGATGCCGGGGAGGACGACTACCAGGTCAGTCGGGGAGTGGGGCATCGTGCTCCTCGGGTTGCGCGGCGGACAGTCGTTCGGTGAGACGGGAGATGAGGGTGAGGGCGGCGGGGTGGTGGCGGGCGATGTCCGCGAGGTCGGCTATCCAGGCGGGGACGGCTTCGGGGAGGCGGTCGCAGGCGGAGGCCAGGAGGGTGTCGGCGTAGTCCAGGTCGTTGTCGATGGCCGCGGCGAGGGCGAGGTGGTATTCGGCGGTGGCTACGAGGGCGTCGTCTGTGGCTGCGGTCAGGGCGAGAATCGCGATCGCTTCCAGTGCGGGGCTTTGGGGGCTACGGGCTGACTCGCTGAGCAGGGCGCGGAACTTGGCGGGAGCGTCGAGGGCGTCGAGCGCGGAGTGTTGTGCGTTGAGTTGTGCGAGTGTGAGGAGGGCGTTCGCCCGGTAGCCCCTTCGAGAGATTTCTGGGTCGTCGTCGGAGGTGTAGCGGGCCACCGCCTGGCGTGTGCTGTCGTCCAGCAGATCGACGTGACGGCTTTCGAGGAGAGTGCGCTGGACGCCTGGCTCGGCTGTGACGAACTCGCTCGCGAGGATCGTGTTCAACAGAGGACGGTAGGCCGCTTCGACGCCGGTGCTCCGGGCCTGTTGGCGCAGGTCTCGATAGCGATCGGCTACTTCCTGCCCGAGGCCGAGCAGAGCTTCGTCCACGGCGTTGTCGGCTTCTGGCGAGAGCAGTTCGGGGTGTGTTGCGAGATGGTCCTGTTCGGCCTCATAGGACTCGGTGTCGATCCAGGCCGCTGCCTGCGCGAGCAGCTCGGGGTCGACCGTCAGCCAGGCAGGTGGTTCTTTGCCGGTGAGTCGGAGCCAAGCGCTGTCGAACCCTTCGTGGTCGACCGCTCGGTGTCGACGGCCATCTGAGTGCAGGACGTCCGCCAGATCGAAGTCCGGGGCCGTGGCGGCTATCTGCTCGACGTCGACAAGCCATGCGATTGCGGCCGGGTTGCCAGGCATTGCATTGACCGAGCGTGACAGGAGAAGGAATGCGGCATCGTCCGGCGTGACCTGGGTGAGCACGGTTGTCCATGCTTCTTCGGTTGGTCGTCCGAGCTCGCTGTAATAGTTGCCGAGGTTGTTGAGGGCGTTGGCGAGGTCGGGGAGGTGGGCGGGGTTTTCTTCGGCCAGGACCCGTCGTAGGCGGACGGCTTCTTGGGTGGGGGGCAGGGCGTCGGTTGGTCGTCCGAGCTCGCTGTAGCGGATGCCGAGGTTGTTGAGGGCGCTGGCGAGGTTGGGGAGGTGGGCGGGGTTTTCTTCGGCCAGGGTCCGCCACATGTCGAGGGCTTCCTCGGCGAGGGGCAGGGCGTCGGTTGGTCGTCCGAGCTCGCTGTAGCGGATGCTGAGGTTGTTGAGGGCGCTGGCGAGGCTGGGGAGGTGGGCGGGGTTTTCTTCGGCCAGGGTCCGCCACATGTCGAGGGCTTCTTGGGTGGGGGGCAGGGCGTCGGTTGGTCGTCCGAGGTCGCTGTAGCGGACGCCGAGGTTGTTGAGGGCGTTGGCGAGGCTGGGGAGGTGGGCGGGGTTTTCTTCGGCCAGGACCCGTCGTAGGCGGACGGCTTCTTGGGTGGGGGGCAGGGCGTCGGTTGGTCGTCCGAGGTGGCTGTAGCGGTTGCCGAGGTTGTTGAGGGCGTTGGCGAGGTTGGGGAGGTGGGCGGGGTTTTCTTCGGCCAGGGTCCGCCACATGTCGAGGGCTTCTTGGGTGGGGGGCAGGGCGTCGGTTGGTCGTCCGAGCTCGCTGTAGTTGGCACCGAGGTTGTTGAGGGCGCCGGCGAGGTCGGGGAGGTGGGCGGGGTTTTCTTCGGCCAGGACCCGTCGTAGGCGGACGGCTTCTTGGGTGGCGGGCAGGGCGTCGGCTGGTCGTCCGAGGTCGCTGTAGCGGACGCCGAGGTTGTTGAGGGCGCCGGCGAGGTCGGGGAGGTGGGCGGGGTTTTCTTCGGCCAGGACCCGTCGTAGGCGGACGGCTTCTTGGGTGGGGGGCAGGGCGTCGGCTGGTCGTCCGAGGTTGCTGAAACGGACGCCGAGGTTGTTGAGGGCGTTGGCGAAGCTGGGGAGGTGGGCGGGGTTTTCTTCGGCCAGGGTCCGCCACATGTCGACGGCTTCCTCGGTGGGGGGCAGGGCGTCGGTTGGTCGTCCGAGGTCGCTGTAGCAGATACCGAGGTTGTTGAGGGCGCCGGCGAGGTCGGGGAGGTGGGCGGGGTCTTCCTCGGCCAGGACCCGCCACAAGTCGAGGGCCTCTTGGGTGGGGGGCAAGGCGTTGGTCAGTCGTCCGAGGTCGCTGTAGCGGTTGCCGAGGTTGTTGAGGGCGTTGGCGAAGCTGGGGAGGTGGGCGGGGTTTTCTTCGGCCAGGACCCGCCACAAGTCGACGGCTTCCTCGGTGGGGGGCAGGGCGTCGGTTGGTCGTCCGAGCTCGCTGTAGCGGACGCCGAGGTTGTTGAGGGCGTTGGCGAAGCTGGGGAGGTGGGCGGGGTTTTCTTCGGCCAGGGTCCGCCACATGTCGACGGCTTCCTCTGTGGGGGGCAGGGCGTCAGTTGGTCGTCCGACGTCGCTGTAGCTGGAGCCGAGGTTGTTGAGGGCGTTGGCGAAGCTGGGGAGGTGGGCGGGGTTTTCCTCGGCCAGAGCCCGCCACAAGTCGACGGCTTCCTCGGCGTGAGGCAGTGCCTCCACCATGAGCCCCCAGTACTGCAACCGATCACCGATGGACGTCGCAGCCATTCCGACGTCAGGCAGCAGAGCAGCAGTCTCCCCCGCCAACGAGCGCAACAAGGCAAGGCCCGCCGGCCCGGCATCCGCAGCGTGACGCCAGCCGTAGAACCACAAATAGGAGGAACTCTTCGCCGAGATACCCGCATCGAGCCGTGCTCGATACCTGCGCAACAGCGCTTGGGACACAGCCAACGCATCTGGATTGAACGGCAGTTCACGTGATCCTCGATACACCGGACGCAGATGATCAGCGAGACTTTGATGAGCCATCCGATAGACCGCGATCCCGTCCTCGCCGTCCTGCACGATGTGACGTCCCAACTGGCCGAGGGCCCAGATGATGTGCTCCCGGGTCACCTCGACACCCTCCGGAGCCTCCGCGTTGGCGACGACGAGCCACTCCTCCTCAGGGAGTCCAGCACCGAATCCCCATGTCAGGGCATGCAGAATCACCCTTGCCAGATCCGCAGGCGACGGACTCTCAGCAGCTTCTCCGCCCGGCGCCGGGAGAACCCCGAAGAGATCCGAGTCGAGCGCGTGCTCTACAGAACGGCTGACCGCGTCCCCCCATCCCTTCGCCGAAGTGTCCACCGGAGCCGTGGACAACTGGTCCGCCACCAACCGGGCAAGAAGGAACGTCTGCTGCGCACCGATGGAGTCCCGCCCGAGGAGATGGCCGGCGATCGCCTCAGGGTCCATGAGGGAGTCGATGTCGCGCAGCCGCAGCCGCAGGTAGTCGGTCAGGTCCTCCCTGCCCCGCTCTCGCCTACTGGCATCGTCAAGGTCAATCCCGGCCCCTTCGGGCGCCAACGTCCGCAGCAACGAGGCCCCTTCGTCCCCGCGCTGCATCTCCCGCGTGGACACGATCACCACGGCATACGCAGCCAGCCGCGTCAGCAACTCATCCGCGACCTTGAAGGCCTGGCCCCGCGCCTCGTCCAGCCCGTCGACGACGAGCACCGGCGGGGGAGCCCCGTCCTCAACCGCCCGCTGGATCTCCCCCACCAACTCGCTCGCGTTACGCCGGGCATCCTGAGCGGCCAGCACTCCCCGCTGCACCAACTGCCCCGCAAGCTGATCGGCCGCCAGATCTGCCGTCAGTCCCCGGGCATGCACATGAGCCGAAACGGACCGCTCCTCCGGCAGTTCATGGCTCCACGGATGTCCGTCAGAAAGCAGCCGCTCCCGTTCCTCGGGGTGGGACAGGCTGACGACCCGCCCCAGGATCGCCGACTTGCCGGTCCCCGCCGAGCCGGTCACCACGTACACCCCGGGGCGCCGCTCCCGAACCCATTGCACGACCGTGTTCACTTCCGCCGTGCGCCCCGTGAACCACGTCTGCTCGTCCAACTCCGCACCGCTGCGCGCGGCCCGCAGCAGATGTTCGACCACCTGTTCCGGTGCGCCCGCCCGGTACAGCGGATTGGGAAACATCCACCACGCACTTCCCCTGGACCGGAAATCCGGCGACTGCGTCCCGCCGCCCCACTCCTTCAGTACGGCATCGCAGACGTCGTCGCCCCGTACGTACTGGTTGTGTGCGGACCAGCGCACCTGAAGCTCGGGCATGTCCGGCCCCGACTCGAGGACCTTGCGCAGGCGCTGTCCGAACAGGCCGTCCCGCGCGGTTTCGAGCGACAGGCAGGAGGTGACGACACCCACCCACACCTGGCCCGCTTCCTGGGTCTCCCGCATGATCTGCGTGGCCAGATCCTCGGCCGAGATCGCGTCCCCCGAGAAGCAGGTGTCGAATACGAACAGCAGCTGGTTCGCACCGGACAGCGCGCACGGCGCGACGATGTCCGCCACGGCCAGCCCGTCATCCGCGTCGGCGCCGCTGTTCTTGGCCAGCAGCCGCAGTCCTCCTGCCGCCGGCAACCCATGCCCGCTCCACACCATGACCAGCGGCCCGTCCGTCGGGCTGGAGCCGGCTTCCGTCTGCTGAGACCGCTTGAGCGACTTCAGGAAGGCCCGAGCCTCTTCCTCCGTCGGGTTCTTGAGCAGCTTCCGGGTGAAGGAGCCGCCGAGCAGTTCGGACAGCGCCACCACGTCGTCGACGGCGTACTTGAGCGGCTTGTGCATCCCCGCCGTGTAGTCGCCGACCCCGATACCGGCCAGACGCCCGTTGATCATCCCCGTGTGCCCCGTTCCCCCGATTCGCATGCGACGCAATGTGACGTGTCGCACACGAATACAGTAGTACCGACAGCTCCCGCCCGTGCTCTTCCTGCGGAAACGGGCCGGATGCGGAGTTCATGAACCGCACGCCCATTGCCTGAGGAAACAGCCTGTCGTTAGCCTGTGTTCGTTATGCCGATCGTCTGTTGAAATTTCGAACGCAGACGCCTTAGACGTAAAGGGAGGGGGCCGGTTGTGGGACGCCTCGTACCTGCCGTGACCCGGGCTCTCGACATTCTCGAGCTCTTCCTCGACGGGGACGGGACGCTCTCCGCCCCCGACATCGTGCGCAGGCTGCAGCTGCCACGCACCACCGTGCATGAGCTGGTGACCACTCTCGCCGCCCGGTCGTACATCGTCCAGGTCCCCGGCCAGCCGGGACGCTACCGGCTCGGGGTTCGGCCGTACCAGCTGGGCAGCCGGTACGCCGAGCAGCTCGACCTCGCTGCCGAGGGGCAGCAGGTCGCCCGGTCCGTCGCCGAGACCTGTGACGAGACCGTGCACGTGGCGATCCTGGAGGGCACCGACGTCATCTACATCGCCAAGGTCGACTCGACGCACGCGGTGCGGATGGTGTCGGCCGCCGGTCGGCGACTGCCCGCGCACTGCACGTCCGTCGGCAAGATGCTCCTCGCCTCCCTCCCCGAGCCGCAGCTCGCCTCCCGTATCCCGGAGGACGGCTCGCTCGTCGCCATGACGCCCAACAGCATCACCGACCCGACCGCCCTGCGCGAGGCCCTCGACGAGATCCGGCAGCGCGGTGTCGCCGTCGAGAACCGGGAGTCCAACCCGGACGTCTCCTGCGTGGCCGCGCCGGTCCGCGACCGCACCGGGCAGGTCGTCGCCGCGCTCTCCATCTCCGTGCCGATGATCCGCTGGAGCGAGGACCGCCGCGGCGAACTGGAGCAGCTCGCCGCCAAGGGCGCCGCCGAACTCTCCGAGCGCCTCGGTCACCGGAGCGTGAGATGACCCGCCTCTCGAAGTACGAGGTCGCCGTACGGGCCGAGGCCACCCTCGGGGAGGGGCCTACCTGGGACGGTGACCGGCTCCTGTGGATCGACATCCTCGGGGCCCGGCTGCACAGCTACGACCCCGTCTCCGGCCATCGCACGGTCCGTGTCCTCGACCAGCACATCGGTGCCGTCAAGCCGCGCACCGGCGGCGGGCTCGTCCTCAACCTGCGGGACGGCGTGGCCGTACTGGACCCGGACGACACCTTCCGCTGGCTGCACCACGAGCCGGTCCCCGGCCGCCGCGCCAATGACGCCGCCGTCGCCCCCGACGGCTCACTGTGGGCCGGCACCATGCGCTACGACGAGGCCCCGGGCGGCGGCACCCTGTCCCGGATCACCGGTGACGGGACGCACCACACCGTCCTCGACGATGTCGCCGTCAGCAACGGCACGGGCTGGAGCCCGGACGGGCGGCTCATGTACTACATCGACTCGCCCACCCGGCGCGTCGACGTCTTCGACCACGACGACGGCCACCTCGAAAACCGCCGGACCTTCGTAGGGATCGAGGACGGCGCCGGGTTCCCCGACGGCCTCACGGTCGACGCCGACGGGTGTGTCTGGGTCGCCCTCTGGGACGGGGGAGCCGTACGGCGTTACACCCCCGACGGCACCCTCGACCGGGTGATCACCCTCCCGACCCCGCGCGTCACCGCCTGCGCGTTCGGCGGTCCGGACCTCACCGACCTGTACATCACCACGGCCCGGGTGGGCCTGGACGCACCGCATCCGGTGGCGGGCTCGCTGCTGGTGGTGCCGGGTGCGGGGAAGGGGGTACGGCAGCCGTCGTTCGCGGGGTGAGCGACGGGCCGCCCCTTCTCCGGCCTACTGAAGACCCGCCTTCTTCAACTCCTCGGCTGTCAGAGGCGGTTCGGGAAGTGTGGGCTTCAACGGCCCCACCACAGCCGCCAGCACCACCGTCGGCGACAACAGCACCTCCGCCCGCCGCTCCAGCGACGTCACGTCGGTGACCCGGCGGGCGATCCGACCGTTCCCCGTGGCCGTGTACATGAGTCGGGAGACGTACGCGGCCACGAGCCGGTCCCGCAGGGTCGGGCCGCCCTCCGTCGCCCCCGGATAGAACACGTCCTGCCCGGTGGCCAGGTCCCACGCCGCCCCCACCGGCCGGGCCACCGCCTTCTGCACCCGACGGGACAGCCCGGTCGCGCCGAAGCCGTACCGCCGCGTCAAGTCCCGTAGCAGCAGGGCGCTTTGGGCACCGACGGCCAGCCCGTGCCCGTAGACCGGGTTGTACGCGGCCAACGCGTCGCCCAGCACCGTGAAGTTCTCCGGCCAGGCCGCCGCCCGCTCGTAGAAGTAGCGCCGGTTGACGGTCGTACGGGTGAAGGCGACCTCGGACAGCGGCTCTGCCCGGGCGATCAGATCGCCGATCAGCGGGTGTCTGAGTTCCTCGCGGGCGAACCGTACGAAGTCGTCGCCCGAGGCGTCGGCGGCGGTGGGTTCGCCGCCGCGGGTGCCGTTGAGGGTGACGATCCAGCGGCCCTCCTCGATCGGCAGCAGGAAGCCCGACCGGCCCGGTCCGGGCTCCCGGGCGTCGGGCTGGACGCTGACGACGGGGAAGCCGTCGCGGGCCTGCTCGGGCGCGAGGTAGAGACGGCTCGCGTACGCCAGGCCCGAGTCGACCTCGCGGCGCTCCGGCTCCGGCAGCCCGAGCTCCGCCAGCCAGCGGGGCGTCCCGGAGGCCCGCCCGGTCGCGTCTACGACCGTCCCCGCCTCGATGGTCGACTCGCGGCCGTCGGCCGCCCGCACCCGGACCCCGGTGACGGCCTGCGCGTCGCCGACCAGCCCGAGGACCTCCGTGTCGCCGAGCACCTCGACCCGTTCGTCCGCGCGGACCCGGGCCCGGACCGTGGCGTCCAGCAGGTCCCGGCCGGCCAGGATCACGTGGTGGGACTCGGGCCAGCGCCGGAACCAGCCGTGGGCGGAGTGGACGACCATGTCGGTGGTGACCGGTGCCCGGCGCGCCCCGGCGTCCAGGAGCGTGCCGGTGATGCCCGGCAGGAGGTCCTCCATCGCCCTCACCCCGCCCGACCACAGCATGTGGGCGTGCCGGGCCTGCGGCAGACCCCTGCGGGGCGCGGGCCCCTCGGGCAGTGCGTCGCGCTCCACCACGACCACCCGGTCGGCGAGGCCCGCCAGCGCGGCCGCCGCGAGCATGCCGGTGTGGGATCCCCCGAGGACGACGGCGACTCTCGCGGGGTCGGGACGTTCAGTCATGCGTGGACATGCTCTCTGCCGGGACGGCCGCGCGGGCGCGTACCGCCTTGATCTCGTCGGGGCTGCGCAGGACCTCGGACACGGCCGCGATCTCCTGGAGCAGGTACGTGGTGTCGGGGTCGCCGTCGCCCACGGCGTCCGGCGAGCCCCGCCTGCCCTCGACGGCGTCCAGGATCGTCACGGCGGCGGCGAGGGCCTGGGCCCGGCCGCGCTCGAAGCCGAGGGCGACGGCGGTGTCGTAGGCGCGCACGCGCAGGTCCTCGTCGATGAACCGGGACAGCTGCAGCAGCGCGTCGCGGATGAACGTCTCACGGCGGATCAGCCGCATCTCGGCGGTGGCGCGCAGGGCCAGCGGCTCGCGGCTGCCCGCGACGGTCCGCATCAGCCGGGACAGGGCCTTCAGATCGCGGTGGCGGCGGCGGACCAGCCACCGCTCGTGGAGGTACTGGCCGGCGTGCGGCACGATAAAGCCGACCGCGACCAGGGTGGCGGCGACGCAGGCCGCCGCCGGCGCGATGTTGGTGTTCAGCCAGTCCAGGTCGTGCCCGGTCCAGCGGGCCACGACGGCCGTGAGCTTTGCGGCGCTGAAGAGCAGGTTCGTCGCGAAGCCGATCCCGAGGAACCGCAGCCCCCAGCGCAGCCAGGCGTCGAGACCGTCGGTGCGGATCCAGTTCCACACCAGTGCGGAGGTGATCAGACTGGCCACGGTGTGCGCGAGCAGGTAGAGCAGGATCAGCTCACGCATGAACGGCGTGTCGGCGTAGTAGGTGTCGAGGTCCCGGATCCGCTCCACGGGCACGTCGGCGAGCGCGAACAGCACCCACATCGCGACGACCACACCCGCGTACACGCAGATCACCCACCGGGTCGCCCGGCGCGTGCGGGCATGGTGCTCGCTGCGGCCGTCGCGCCAGTGCACGACAAGGAGCAGCCAGGACGCGCAGAGCGCGGTGAGCAGGGAGTACACCCAGGGCGCGGCGATGTTCGGGACGCCGGTGACCCGGTTCGTCCAGGCGACGGTGCTCGGCGCCGCGAACAGGAACACCGCGCAGGCGAACAGCAGCAGGCCGCCCACGGCACGCAGCAGCGGGTCCCGCCACAGCTTGACGATGCTGGGCAGTTTGATCGCCAGGGCCGCCCCGAGGACCAGGCCCGGGAGCCAGAAGGGGATGCTCAGTCCGGTGAGGGACCCGAGCGTCCCCTCGGCCAGGTGGGGGTGGGTCACGGGGTGTGTCACCGCGCTCCGCCTCCGCGGTAGCCGAGGGTTCGCTGGACCGCGCCGGGCCGGGTGCCGGGGTCGCGGTCGGACACGAGGCCGGACGGCGCGCCTGAGCCCCGGCCCGACACGAAGGGCCGGAACGCGGCCGCGAGCCGGTGCCCGAAGTCGTCGGCCTCGGCCTCGTCCGCCTCCCGGGAGCCGTTGCGGGCTGCCACGGTCAGGGCGACCGCGTCCCAGCCTGGCCGCCCGGCGAGGGCGTTCGCGGCGGCCGCGTGATGGTGGGTGTGGCCCGCGTGCAGGTGCCACAACTCGTGGCCCAGGATGACCAGTTGCTGCATCTCCTCGGCCCGCTCCTCCACGATGACGAGGTCGAAGTCCTGGAACTCCACCCACAGTCCGGTCACCGCGATCTCGTCGGGGAACCGCTCGAAGCGCAGATCGACGGGCCGGCCGCCGCGGCGGGCGCTCATCTCCTGGCACAGGGCCCGGCACAGCTCGGGCACGTCGACCGGGGGACGGGGTCTGGCCCGGACCGCGGCGGTGAGGTGGGAGACCAGATCGCGCATGGCCGAGGTCGCACGGGTGCGTCGTAGCGCCGAGGCGATCCGGGCCGCACTCCTGCGCGCGCCCGCGATGTCCATCCCACCCCCTGAACTCTCCCGCCGCCACAGGACGGGCTGTTCGAGACTACGCGCCCTGCCCCATCCCGTCACGCGATCCTTTTTTGCTGCGTACCCCATTGACCAGAAAGCGCTTCCTGTCTAGCGTCCACGTTCGAAGTTACGGGCGCAATTCGAAATCTCGAACAGTTAGGGCAGGGAATGGGACGACCTGACCTGGGCCGCAGGCAACTTCTCGCCGCGGCGGGCGGCCTGACCGTCGCCGCGAGCTTCGGCTTCGCGGCTCTCGGCACCGGCGCCGACGCGCTCGCCTCCGGCGCGGACACCCGGGTGCGCTACTGGAACCTCTTCAGCGGCGGCGACGGCGCCAACATGATCGCGATGCTGGACGCCTTCCGTAAGGCCAACCCGGACATCGACGTCAAGGACTCCACCCTCCAGTGGGGCAACCCCTTCTACACCAAACTCGCCATGGCGGCGGCCGGAAACCGCGCACCCGACCTCGGTGTCATGCACATGGGCCGGGTCACCGGCTTCTCGCCCGGCCGCCTCCTGGACCCCTGGGACGTCGACCTGCTCGCCAAGTACGGCGTGCGCGAACAGGACTACAACCCCGCGCTGTGGAAGCGCGGCGTCATCGACGGCAAGCTCTACGCCCTCCCCCTCGACATCCACGTCCAGCTCTGCTTCTACCGCAAGGACGTGCTGAAGAAGGCCGACCTGCTCGGCGACGACGGCCGGATGATCCCGGTCACCTCCACCGACGAGTGGTTCGACGTCCTGAAGAAGGCCAAGGCCGCCCAGAAGAAGGGCCTGCAGACGATCGGCCTGTGGACCAACGACCAGAACTTCCAGTGGTGGTTCTTCGTCGCCTTCTACACCCAGCTCGGCGGCAAGTGGTTCAACGACGCCAACACCGAGGTCCTCTTCGACCCCGACAAGGCCACCCAGGTCCTGGAGTTCCTCCGCAGGCACGTCACCGACGGGTACGTCATCCCCGGCGCCCCCACCGGCGAACAGTTCATCAACGGCGCCCCCTTCACCTGGGAGGGCAACTGGTCCGTGCCGGTCTTCACCGGCGCCAAGCTCGACTACGGCGCGACCCCGCTGCCCCCGGTCTTCGGCAAGCAGGCCACCCACGCCGAGTCGCACGCCTTCGTCCTGCCGCACCAGGCGAACCGGGGCGGGGCCACCAACGAGGGCGCCCACGAACTCGCCGCGTACGTCGTCACCCACGCCCTCCAGTGGGCGGCGGGCGGTCACATCCCCGCGTACACACCGACGCTGTCCACCGCGGCGTACAAGAAGCTCACCCCGCAGAACGAGTACGTCAGCGCCATGGACCACCAGGCCACCGAGCCGAAGGTGTGGTTCGCGGGCTCCACCGGGGTGCTGGCCCAGGATCTCGGCCCGGTCGTCGTCTCCTCGACGATGGGCTCCGCGAAGCCCGCCTCGGTCGCGCAGACGATGAAGAAACACCTCACCAAGCTCCTCGCCTCGAAGAACCCGATGGACGGCAGGACCGCCGCGCAGGGAGGTGCGGTCGTATGACGACCAGTGCTCAGACCGTTCTCACGGGCGCACGCGCCAGGACCGCGACCGCGACGGCAACGGTGCGCCGCAAACAGGGCTTCCAGCACGGGGGTTGGTTCGTCGCGCCGTTCCTGGTGCTCTTCGTGCTGTTCGTGGTCTGGCCGCTGCTGCGCGGGGTCTACCTCAGCTTCACGGACGCCAACATCTCCGGCGAGGGCGCGAGCTTCGTCGGCCTCGACAACTACCGCGAGGCCCTGCACGACCAGGCGATGTGGGACGCGCTCGGGCACAGCGCGTACTTCACGCTGCTGGTCGTGCCGTGCATCACGGTTCTCGCCTTCCTGCTCGCGATGCTCGCCCACCACATCGAGCGCGGCAAGTGGCTGTTCCGGCTGTGCTTCTTCGTGCCGTTCCTGCTGCCCTCGACGGTCGCCGCGAACATGTTCCAGTGGCTGTTCACCCAGGGCATCGGTCTGATCAACGAGACCTTCGGGATCGCCATCCCCTGGCTGACCGACAAGTCGTACGCCATGCTCGCCATCGTCATCATGACCCTGTGGTGGACGGTCGGCTTCAGCTTCCTGCTCTACCTTGCCGCCCTCCAGGGCATCCCCGGGCACCTCTACGAGGCCGCGAAGCTGGACGGGGCGAACGCCTGGCACCGCATGGTCCACATCACGCTGCCGATGCTGCGCAACATCACCGGGCTGGTGATCGCGCTCCAGATCCTCGCCTCGCTCCAACTCTTCGACCAGGCCGTGGTGATGATGGACTTCGGCCCCGGCCCGGAACTGAGCACCCGCTCCTTCGTCCAGTACACCCTCGAACAGGGCTTCACCAGTTACCGCGTGGGCTACGCCTCCGCGATGTCCATCATCTTCTTCGTGATCATCGCAGTCGTCGCGCTGGCGCGGATGTGGCTGCTGCGCACCCGTGAGGAGGGAGCCCGATGAGCAGCACCGAGATACGGCTCAAGCCCCGCAGTTCCTGGACCCCCAGCCAGATCGTCCTGACCCTGATCGGTGTCGCCGTCTCCGCGGTCTTCGTGGCGCCGATCGCCGCGGCGCTGTTCACCTCGCTCAAGTCGGAGGCGGAGGCGGCCGAGATCCCGCCGCACTGGCTGCCGAAGGTGTGGACGGTCCAGGCGTGGAAGGCGCTGTGGGAGACCGGCAACGTCACCAACTGGTTCGTGAACTCCCTGGTGGTGTCGGTCTGCGTCACCTCCGTCGTGCTGGCGGTCAGCGCCCTCGCCGGATACGGCTTCGCCCGCACGGAGTTCCGGGGCAAGGGGGTGCTGATGGGCCTGGTCATGTCGGGCCTGATGGTCTCCCCGGCGGTCCTCGGCGTCCCCCTGTTCACCACGGTCCAGCAGATGGGGATGGTCGACACCTACTGGGGCATGATCCTTCCCCAGTGCGCGCCGGCCGCGATGGTCTACATCCTCTACAAGTTCTTCCAGGGCATCCCGCGCGAACTGGAGGAGGCGGCCTTCATCGACGGCGCGGGCCGCTGGCGGGTCTTCTTCACGATCGTCGTCCCCCTGGCCCGCCCCTCCCTGGCGGCGGTCGGCATCTTCACCTTCATCGCCTCCTGGAACAACTTCCTGTGGCCCTACATGGTGACCAACAACCCCGACCTGATGACCATGCCGAACGGCATCGCGACCGTCATGAATTCCTACGGCATCCAGTGGGCCCAGTTGATGGCCGGCGGCCTCATGGCAGGCCTCCCGCTGATCATCGTCTTCGTCTTCTTCCAACGCCGGATCGTGGCGGGCGTGGCCCACACGGGCCTGGCGGGCCAGTGATCGCTGAAGGGGGTTGGCCTGCGCGTTTGGATCACGCCGCGCTGCGGCGGCCTGTGCCTTGCAGCCGGTGGCGGGGCAGGGTGCGGCTGCGTGAGTCGAGGGTCTGGCCCGTCAGTGGTTGCCGAAGGACGGCGGGCCCGTCCGCTGCGGCCGTGCCTCGGCGGCAGCCCCCCGCCCCGCCCCCGTAGCGGTCGCGCGGCGTCGGTGCAAAGTGCAGCGGCGTCAGTCATGACCCGCCCCCGGCGGGCCACCACCCACACACGGAGCCTCAGTTGACGCGTCTCAGACTCGCGGCCGTCATGGTCGCCGCCCTCATGGCCCTGCTGCCGACCACGGCCCGGGCCGACACCGGCTACCCCGACCCGCTGCCTCTCGCCGGGCAGCAGATCATTCACGACCCCACCCTCATCCACCTCAAGTCGGGCGGCTACGTGGCCTATTCGACCGGTGGGGTGATCGGGGCCCGCGTCTCGAAGGACCTCCGGAACTGGACCGACGCGGGCAACGCCTTCGCCGAGCCGCCGAGTTGGTGGTACGAGTACAACGGCACCGGTGACCCCTGGGCCCCGGACATCTCCTACCGCGCGGGCCGGTTCTGGCTCTACTACGCGGTCTCGTCCTGGGGCACCAACCACTCCGCGATCGGCGTGGCCACCTCCCCCAGCGGCCTCCCCGGCACCTGGACCGACCACGGCAAGGTCTTCACCTCCGAGACCACCGACTCCTGGAACGCCATCGACCCGGCGATCATCCGGGCGGACGGCAGGCTGTGGATGTCGTTCGGCTCGTACTGGACCGGCATCCGCATGGTCGAGCTGGACCCGAGCACCGGTAAGGCCCTTGCCGGCGCCACCGTCCATCACCTCGCCACCCGCCCCGACGCCCCGTACGCGGTCGAGGGGCCGTACATCCTGAAGCACGGTCGCTTCTACTACCTCTTCGCCTCGTACGACGCCTGTTGTGCGGGAGTGAACTCCACGTACAAGATCAAGGTCGGAAGATCCACCACGATCACGGGCCCCTACCTCGACAGCACGGGCAAGCCGCTGCTCGACGGCGGCGGCGACCTGCTGCTGGCCGGCCACGGCAGGTACGTCGGCACCGGAGGCGAGTCGGTCTTCAAGGCGAAGGGTCAGGACTGGCTGGCGTACCACTACTACGACGCAGAGGACGACGGCACCCCCAAGCTGGGCCTCAACCGCCTCGGCTGGGTTCACGACTGGCCCGTTGTCAAGTAACCCCGTTCCTGAAAGGTCTCCATGAGCAAGTCCACCGCCCGCTTCACCCTCGACCCCGCCTTCAGGATCGGCGAGGTCGACCCCCGGCTCTTCGGCTCCTTCGTGGAACACCTCGGCCGCTGCGTCTACACCGGCATCTTCGAGCCCGGCCACCCCAGCGCCGACGAGGACGGCATCCGCACCGACGTCCTGGACCTCGTCCGCGAACTCGGCGTCACCGCCATCCGCTACCCCGGCGGCAACTTCGTCTCCGGATACAAGTGGGAGGACTCCGTCGGCCCCGCCGAGGACCGCCCGCGCCGCCTCGACCTCGCCTGGCGCTCCACCGAGACCAACCGCTTCGGCCTCTCCGAGTACATCGCCTTCCTGAAGAAGATAGGCCCCCAGGCCGAGCCCATGATGGCCCTCAACCTCGGCACCCGGGGCGTCGCCGAGGCCCTCGAACTCCAGGAGTACGCCAACCACCCCGCCGGCACGGCCCTGTCCGACCTCCGTGCCGCGCACGGCGACAAGGACCCCTTCGGCATCAAGCTGTGGTGCCTCGGCAACGAGATGGACGGCCCCTGGCAGACCGGCCACAAGACCGCCCAGGAGTACGGCCGGACCGCCGCCGAGACCGCTCGCGCGATGCGCCAGATGGACCCGGGCGTCGAACTCGTCGCGTGCGGCTCCTCCAGCCAGGCCATGCCGACCTTCGCCGCCTGGGAGGCGACGGTCCTGGAGGAGACGTACGACCTCGTCGACTACATCTCCCTGCACGCCTATTACCAGCCCGAGGACGGTGACGTCGACTCCTTCCTGGCCTCCGCCGTCGACATGGAGTCCTTCATCGAGAACGTGGTCGCCACCGCGGACCACATCGGTGCGAAGCTGAAGTCGAAGAAGAAGATCAACCTCTCCTTCGACGAGTGGAACGTCTGGTACATCTCGGAGTGGCACGAGATCGAGAACTCCGGCGCGCGGGACTGGGCGGAGGCCCCCCGTCTCCTGGAGGACAACTACAGCGTCCTGGACGCCGTCGTCTTCGGCTCGCTCCTCATCGCCCTGCTGCGGCACGCCGACCGCGTCACCGTCGCCTGCCTCGCCCAACTCGTCAACGTCATCGCCCCGATCATGACCGAGCCCGGCGGTCCGGCCTGGCGCCAGACGACGTTCTTCCCCTTCGCCCAGGCCGCGCGGTTCGGCCGCGGCGAGGTCCTCGACGTACGGGTGGACTCGCCGACGTACGAGACGAAGAAGTACGGCGAGACGGACCTCCTGCACGCCACGGCCGTGCGCGCCGAGGACGGCACGGTCACCGTCTTCGCGGTCAACCGCAGCCGGACCGACCCGCTGCCGCTCGAAGTCGCCCTGACCGGACTCGACTTGACGGACATCGTCGAGCACAGCGTCCTCGCCGACGCCGACCCGGACGCCCGCAACACCCTCGACGAGCCCGAGCGGGTCGCCCCGCACGCGGCCGAGGGCACCGCGCTCAAGGACGGCACCCTCACCGCCGTACTGGAGCCGCTGTCCTGGAACGTGATCAGGCTGAGCTGAACCAGGTCCCCGAGGGCGTCAGCAGGTTTCGCGCAGGAACCCGTCGGCGCCCTCGGGCACGACCTCCTCGTCCCGGCGCACCACGCTGAGGGTGCTGCTCCAGGTGGCGCACGCCTTGGCCAGGCCCTTCTTCGTGTACTCGACCATGAGGACGTTGTCGTCGAAGGCGTCGGCGAACGTGCCGCACTCGTCGTACTCCGCGCACTCCTCCACGACGGCGAAGTCCAGGCCCACCGACGCGCGGTCGGAGACGAGCTCCGCGGTGTTCTTCTGCGCGATGGCCAGGCCCTTGGCGTGGGCGTGCGCCGCCAGCAGCTTCATCAGGGCCTCGGCCTGCGCGGCCTTGAGATACGAGGGGAAGCGGGTGAAGGAGTCGTAGTTGTCGGGCTCCACGGCCCGGTAGCCCTTGGCCGCGCAGGTGTCGATCCAGGTGTCCAGCCGGTCGGCGATGCGCTCGCGCTTGGCGGCCGTACGGATGTCCAGGACGGCCTCGTCCCAGTCCGTGTCGTGGACGACCTTCCCGTCGGCGTCGCGCAGCAGCAGGTCGGCGGGCCAGTCCTGCTCCTCGTCCGACTCCGCCTGGAAGGCGTTGATGTTGCAGATGTTGTAGAGCCCTGAAGCGGGCGCGTCCTCGTAGCTGCGGCTCACCACCCGGACACCGGCCGCCGGAGGGTAGGCGCCGCCGATCTGGTAGTCCCAGGGCACGTGTTTGGGCGGGAGCGTCACGTGGGCGGCGGACGCGGACGGCGATGACCCGGCGCCGGACGCGGGGCCGGTGGACCCGGGCGAGGTGGTCGCCCGTGCTGTCGGTGACGGGGACGCGCTCCGGCTGTCCGACCCGGCCCGCACCGCCGCGATGCCCAGCCCGGTGACGGCCAGGGCGGCGACGAGTCCGACGAGCCCGACGAGGACGCGCCGCCGGGATCCGCTGCCTCCCCGATCGCCTCGGCTGCCCCGACCGCCCCGGCTCGCTCGGATGACGTCCGCCACCGCTGCGGTTCCGTCCTGGGCCGCGTGCCTGGCGGCAGGGCGCGCTCCGGAGACCTGATGGCTGGTCGCCACGGAGCCGGGAGGAGCCGAGGACTCGGGCGAGACCGGCGAGACCGGCAGGGCAGACGCGGCCGTCGCTTCGGTGTCCGGCAACGCCCGTAGCAGCTCATGCAGTTCACCGAGTTCCGGCCGGGCGCCCGGGTTCTTGTCCAGGCAGCGTTCGGCGATGCCGCGCAGCGGCTGCGTGACCCCCTCCAGGGCCGGCGGCTCGTACATCACCTGATAACCGGTCAGGTAAGGGCTGCTGCCGTCGAACGGGCGGCTGCCGGTGGCCGCGTAGACCAGCAGGGAACCGAGTGAGAAGACGTCCGAGGCCCCGGTGACCTCGCGCGGCGCGGCGAACTGCTCCGGGGACATGAAGGGCGGGGTGCCGATCAGCCGCCCGGTCATGGTGAGCGCCTCGTTGTCGACGGCGTACGAGATGCCGAAGTCGATGACGCGGGGCCCGTCCTCGGCCATCAGGACGTTGCTCGGCTTCAGGTCCCGGTGCACCATGCCGACCCGGTGGATGTCCCGCAGCGCCTCGACGAGGCCCAGCGCGAGCACCCGCAGCGCGGTTCCGCGCAGCGGGCCGTCCTGGGCCACGACCTCCGCGAGGGTACGGCCCGGGACGTACAGCGTCGCCATCCACGGCTGCGGGGCGTCCGGGTCCGCGTCCACCACCGGGGCGGTGAACGCCCCGCTCACCCGGCGGGCCGCCGCCACCTCCTGCCGGAAACGGGTGCGGAACTCCTCGTCCAGCGCGTACGCGGGGTGCACCAGCTTGACCGCGACCTGCCGCCCGGATTCCGAACGGCCGAGGTAGACGACCCCCATGCCGCCGCTGCCGAGCCGGTCGACCAGTGTGTAGCCGCCGATGGACTCCGGGTCGCCGGGGCTCAGCGACATCGCGGGTCACCTTTCCGAAGTACGGGTGATCGAAAGTTCAAGGACATCAGGCTAGCGGCCGGGGGAGTCCACCCGTGCGACCGGTACACCTCCGGCCGAAGTCCCCAGCAGGGACAGCCGTACGTCCCCCGGCCCGGACTCCGTCGTCCCGTCGGACAGCACCGCGAGCGCCAGGGTGTTGGTGCCGCGGGTGCGCAGGATGCCGTTCGGCAGGACGAAGGTGTGCTGCGGGCCCACGTCGTTGACGTACTGGCCCATGTTCCAGCCGTTGAGGAAGATCTGGACGCGGTAGGCGCGCTCCGGGTCGTCGTCGAGGGTGAGGCCGATCGAGGCGTCGATGCCGGCGTCGACAGCGAGCCGGAACGTCGTCCGGTACCAGGTGACCCCCTGGCGCCGGTCGGCGCGCGGCAACTCCGTGTCCTCCCAGTGCGCTTCGGCGAATCCCGGCAGGTGCCAGCCCTTGCGCTCCCCGTACAGTCCGCCGTTGTTGAGCGGCCCGCGCACCGGGTCGGGTGCCGTCTCGCCCCGGATACGCCAACTCGCCCTCGGTGAGCCGCCCTTGAAGGTGACCGACGTCAACCCGCGGGCCACCTTGTGGGAGTCGGCGGACCCGCCGTCCATGTCGTGCGCCATCCGCCGGACCAGGACGGACAGGACGCGGGGCGACCGCCCCGCGGGCGGGGGTGTCTCGAAGGTGGCCGTCGCCGCCCAACTCCCCTTCCGTGCCGTGTCCTTGTCCGGCACCGGCATCCGGTGCGTACCCAGCGGCTCCCCGTCCAGCCAGGCCATCAGCAAGCCCTGTGTGCCGGTGCTGTAGGCGAGGGACACCGACTCCAGGCCGTCCGCGTCCGTCAGCCGCGCCCGGTACCAGACGTCGCCGTAGTGGAAGCCGTAGTCGTCGGCGAAGAGGACCGGCTGCCCCTTCGGGACCGGAGTGACGCTGTACGAGCTCGTGCGGTCGACCCTCGTCCAGCCGGAGTCGTCGTAGTCCGGGAGGGCCTCGAAGTTCTCGTCACGGCGCCGCCAGTTGCCCAGCGCGGGCAGCCGCACCTCGCCGACCGGGGGGATCGGGAACTGCCCCGGTGTAAGAGGCATCACGGCTCGCAGGCTGCCCATCGGGGTGACGTCGGTGGGCACCGGGCGGCCGTTCCAGGTGACCCGGTCCAGGCCGCGCGGCCCCCACACCTCCATGCCCGTCCCGCGGACGGTGTCGCCGGTCAGATGGACGGTCGCGCCGTCCAGGGTGGCCCCGCGCACCATCGACGGCCCGTACACCAGCACCGGCCCGGTCGGGGTGTCCACCGGGAACAGCCGCAGCGACCAGGGGTCGTCGGCGAAGATCAGCAGCAGCGGGGTGTCGCTGCCGCCGCCCTCGACCCGCACCCGGGCCGGCCCGTCGAGGCCCACCGGCACGGTGATCCTGAGGACGCCGAGGTCGTAGTTCCACGCGGGCTCCGCGTCGCCCCGGGTGACCAGCGGCTCCTCCGGGTACTCCAGCAGGACCTGCGCCATCTCGCCGTGCGGGGCCGTGAACACGGCGACGTCCATCCGCCCGACCTTCAGGTACATCATGGGCTGCGCGGTGGCGTACTTGAGCCTGGGGGTGCCCAACTGCAGGTTAGTGGTGAGCAGTCGGGCGTCATGGGCGGCGACGGTGAACGCCACGTCGATCCCGGCGTCCGGGATCGACGTCGTGATCGGCGCGTCGGTGTCGTTGCGCACGACGTAGACATGGGAGCCGGTGTCCGGGTTGGTCAGGTGGTACACCTTCAGCCGCTCGTCCTCGGCCCTGACGGCGTCCGCCCGGTCCAGCTTGGCGAAGTCCGGCACGGTGCGCAGGAGATGGCCCAGCTGGTGCTGGGGAGCGAGCTTGGGCGTCGGCCGGCGGGCCTCGTCGATCGCCGCCCCGTAGTCGTACGACGTGTAGACCTGCGGCGCGGGCAGCCAGCCCCAGGAGGTGCCGCCGAAGGTCATGTAGACGTTGTGCACGGTGATGCCGTTGGCGAGGTTGGTCAGCTGGAAGCGCCGCTCGTAGGCCGCGTCCCGGGTGTACCGCGCCTCGGCGTACCCCTTGCCGCCGAAGGTGACCCCGCCCCACGGGTCGAACCAGCCCCCGCCGAACTCCGGGACGAACCCGGGCGTCCTGGGACTGGCCGTGGCCCCGCCCTTCAGACCGCCCTCACCGAAGTCCCCCCAGTCCGGCGGTACTTCGCCGGGCGAGGGGTAGCCGTCGAAGCCGTACAGCCAACCCCGCTCCTCGCCCCCGGTGTTGAAGGACCCGGGGGTCCAATAACCGTTCCTGCCCTTGTCGTTGTGGAACAGGGGTACGTCGATTCCGTCGGCGCGCACCTTCTTGTACAGGTGGGACATGTAGTCGCGGCCCAGGGGCTCGTCGACGAAGGCGTCGTACTCGTTCTCGATCTGGTAGAGCAGGACCGTGCCCGTGCCCCGGGTGAACAGGTGACGGGCGGCGATGGCGTTGACCTCGGTCAGCCACTCGTCGACGTGCGACAGATAGGTCGGGTCGGAGGTGCGGGCCCGGCCCGCCGTGGCCGCGAGCCAGCCGGGGAAGCCGCCGCCGTCGACCTCGGCGTTGATGTACGGGCCCGGGCGCAGGATGACGTACAGGCCGGTCTCGGTGGCCGTGCGCAGGAACAGGTCGAGGTCGCGGACGCCGGTGAAGTCGTACTGGCCGGGGCCGGGGGAGTGGTAGTTCCAGGCGACGTACACGCTCACCGCGTTGAAGCCGTAGGCGCGCATCTTCTGCAGGACATCCCGCCACAGCGAGGGGCTCGGCAGCCGGAAGGGGTGCATCTCGCCCGACCACAGCACCAGGCGGCGGCCGTCGACCAGCAGCGAGTACTTGTCGAAACCGACCGTGTGCCGCGCCCGGTCGGCGGCGGGCGGGCCCGGCGCGGGCCCGGTGGGCACACTGTGGGAGGCGTACGCCCTGGTCGTCTCGCCGCCGCTGCCGCTGAGCGCGAAACCCAGCGCCGTGGTGCCGGCGAGGGCGTTGAATGTACGTCTGCTCAGCTCCAAGGGAGCGCCTCCTGGTCGTGCCCGTCCTCGTGCGGTGCGGCTGTGAGCGGTGGTGCCATTGTGGCGTGGCCATTGTCCACCGCCGGACGCAGCACAATTGTCGTATGAGGATCTCTGCACGAGCGGACTACGCGGTACGGGCGGTGCTGGAGCTTGCCGTGAGGCAGGGCGCGGAGCCGGTGAAGGCCGAGGCCATCGCCGAGGTCCAGGGTATTCCGCACAAGTTCCTGGAAGGGATTCTCGGCGACCTCAGGCGCGGCGGGATCGTCGACAGCAGGCGTGGCGGGGGTGGCGGTTACCGGCTCGCCCGGGAGGCCGCGGCCATCACCGTCGCGGACGTCATCCGGGCCGTGGACGGGCCGATCGTGTCGGTGCGCGGTGAGCGGCCCACCGGTCTGGAGTACACCGGCTCCGCCCAGCCGCTGCTCCCGCTGTGGATCGCCCTGCGGGCCAACGTCCGAAAGATCCTGGAGGGCGTCACCATCGCCGACATCGCGGGGGACGCACTGCCGGAGCCGGTGCGCACGCTCGCGGCCGAGCCTGCGGCCTGGGAGAACCCCTGATCCTCGGGTCACGCTCAGGTGGCGGAGAGGGAGCCGGCGGTTTCGGCGGGGGAACGGGTCGAGGCGAGCGCTCCCTGATCCGCCTCAGCCGCGCCCGGTCCGCTCCGCGAAGTCGTCGAGCAGGGCGAAGGTGCGTTCCGGCCGTTCGAGATGCGGCAAGTGGCCCGCCTCCGCGACCACTTCGAAGCGCGCGACCGGGAACGACGCGGCGTACTCCTTGCCGTAGGCCGGGGTCGTGATGCGGTCGCTCTCGCCCCACAGGACGAGGGTGGGGACGGTGACGGCCGCGAGGCGGGCCCGGAGCGTGGGGTCGCTCATGGCCGGGCCGCCGGAGAAGACGCGCAGGGCGGCCATGTTGCCCTGGACGAGGGCGAGTCGCTCGGCCGGGAGGCTCGCCGGGTCTGCGTAGAAGCGCTCGGAGTCGTGGTACGCGTACTCGGCGAGACCCCGAGCGTCGAGGCTGAAGAAGTCCCGCACCGGTTCGCCGTCGACCTCGATGCCGACCGAGTTCATCAGGACCAGCCCGCTGATCAGACCGTCCGGGTCGGCCGCGGCCAGCTCGGCGCCGATCCAGCCGCCGAGCGAGGAGCCGACGACGAGGACATCGGACAGCCGGCGCTCGCGCAGGAGACGCAGATACGCGCCGGCGAGGTCGGTGACGCGGGCGAGGTTCTCGGGGCGGGGGGTGCCGTTCCAGCCCGGGTGGGTGGGCAGCAGGGTGGGAGCGGTCCGGGCGAAGTGCTCGGCGATCGGGGCGACGGTCGCGGGACCGCCGCCGCCGTGCAGGACGAGGACGGGGCGGCCGGTGGCGGGGCCGGATGCCGTGACGGTCAGGAGAGTGCTGAGGTCCGTGGTCATGCCTCGGACTCTAACTAAGGATATTTATATAAGCAAGCTTAGTCATGGTGCTAACCTGGTGGACATGGCCGTTGAACTGCAGATCCTCGGACGGGCCGTGAAAGCCGTCCAGTACCGCCAGCACCGGGCGCTCGACAGTCGCCTCGGGTCCGTCGGCAGCACGCTCGCGCAGTGGGACGCGCTGCGGGCGATCGGCCGTGCGCCGGGAGCCAGTGCTCGGGAGCTGGCGGCGGCGACCTTCCAGAGCGAGCAGGCGTTCGGCACCCTCGCCGGACGGCTGGTGGCGCAGGGGCTGGTGGACCGGCGGCCCGGGCATGGTCGGCGTATCGAACACCACCTCACCGCCGAGGGGGAGCGGGTGCTGAAGGTGGGCCACGAGGTCGCGAACGCGGTGCTCGCCGAGTGCTTCGAAGGGCTGGCGGAGGCGGAGCGGGAGGCGCTGCTGGGGCTGCTGCGGAAGATCGAGGGCGGGTGAGCGATCGGGTCGGGTAGGGGTGTGGTGCGCCTCTGTTCGGGGGTGTGGCGCCCTGACCCGTATGAGTCGTCGGTCGGCGGCGCGCCGTCGCGTTGCCCTGGTCGCCGAAGTCCTTGCTTGCTGCTGTGAATGACCTGTGGATGGGCTGCCCAACTGGCCCTGGTTACACGTGAGTTCGGGCACCGCGCGGAATGGCTGGAGTTCGCCCTGGTGGCGCCACAGGGTGCTCCCTACGATTCGATCGCCGCGGTGCTTCACAGAAACCACACAGGTTCTCCACGCTTCAACCTTCAGCGAAGAGGAGAGACCCCCCATGGCAAGTGGACTGCTCCTGGGCGGCGCCGTCGCCGCTCTCGTGACCGCGGCGGTGCCCGCGCACAACCCGTCCGGCGGGTTCGTCGACCCGCCCCCGGACAAGATCGTCATCAACGTCGCCACGGTGAACGGCTCCGGCTGTCCCGCGGGCACGGCGGCCGTCGCCGTCTCCGAGGACAACACCGCGTTCACGGTCACTTACAGCGACTACCTCGCGCAGGTCGGCGGCAACTCCGACCCCACCGCGTTCCGCAAGAACTGCCAGCTCAACCTGATCGTCCACGTCCCGTCGGGCTTCACGTACGCCATCGCCAAGGCGGACTACCGGGGCTTCGCCTCGCTCCAGTCCGGGGCGAGCGCCGTGCAGAGGGCCTCGTACTACTTCCAGGGCTCGTCACAGACGGCCGCGAAGACCCATCCCTTCACGGGCGCCTACAACGACAACTGGCAGGCGACCGACACCACCGACTGGGCCCAACTGGTCTGGGCGCCCTGTGGAGTTCAGCGCAACTTCAACATCAACACCGAGATCCGCGTCAGCGCGGGCACCTCCTCGCCGTCCAAGGTCAGCTTCATGACGATGGACTCGACCGACGGCGACATCAGCACCGTGTACCACATGGCGTGGAAGGAGTGCCCGGCCAAGTGAACGGGTGTCGCCCGCCGCTCCTGTGGGCGGCGGGCGACGCGTGGTCAGCGTTCGACGCCGAGGGTCAGGGTGCCGGAGTAGCCGGCGGAGGGGCTGCTGCCCAGGGCGGCCAGGGTCAGGAGACCGGACGCGGCGCCGCCGTCGTCGTAGATCCCGTCCTGGGCGAGGGTGGTGTGGGTGACCTTGTTCGCCGAGTACGGCGAGAGCGCGCCGACCTTGGCGGTGACCGTCTCGTTGAAGAAGAGCTGGCCGGTGTGGAGTTCGGTGCCGCCGGTGAAGGAGCCGTCGGAGGTGAGCGTGACGCCGACGTGCACCTTGACGTGGATGTGGACGCAGCGGCCCACGTACCAACCCGGGTACACCGTCGTGATGTTGGCGACCCCGGCGGAGTCGGTCAGGACTCCGCCCCGCAGGAAGGTGCCGCTGTCGGGCTCGTCGTGGCCGTTGTTGCCGACGTAGCCGGAGTACTCGCCCAGCGCGTCGCAGTGCCAGATCTCGACGAGGGCGTTGCTGATGGTGGCGCAGGTGTCGTCGTCGACGACGGTGAGGGCCAGCTTGAGCGGGAAGCCGGTCTTGCCCTCGGTGATGTCGGCGCGGACGTACTGGCCGTCGAGGTAGTAGGGGCCTTCGGTCATCTCCTTCGTGAGGGTGCAGACCGCCGCGGCGGCCACGGGGGTCGTTTCGGTGGTGTCGGCCGTCCGCGGCGGTGTGGTGGCGCCGACGGCGAGGGTGGCGGCGGTGGCGCCGGTGGCGACCAGGACGGTGCGGCGGGTGATGACGGCTTTCGCGGGGGTCTCGTTCGCGGGGGTGTCTGTCATGAACACGGCACCCTAGGGACGGTTTCTGTAGGTGGGCTGTCAGTTCGGCAAAGTGAGGGACCGTCAAGTTTCTTGCGAGACAGGTTGCGGTGTCGGACGGGGTGGGCGCGGTAGCGTATCGGGGCGTATGCCGACAAGGAGGGTAAATGGGGCTTACCATGCGGGTCGAACGGCGCATCGCGGAGGACTTCCCCGGCCGGGAGGGCGAGGTGGTGGGGGATCTGCTCACCGAGCTGGTCAACCACCTGACCGACCGGGGTGACCAGGAGGACAAGGAACGGATCGCCGCCGCCACACTGCTGTGCGGCCAGGGCCGGGTGGACCGCATCCTCGACGCCGTCCAGCTGGCCAAGGAGGACTGGCGGGATGTGCTGGTGGGGGCGGGGCTGGCCGATGCGGGGTGGAGGGAGCGGTTGGAGGCGGACTTCGGACCGGCGGTCGCTTCCGGCTGACCCACGGCTTCGGGCCCCACTGTCGCTGCCGCACCGTTGGTGCCGGGGCGACCGTGGGGTCGCCTGCTCCTCGGCTCCTGGAATGTGGGGGTTGTGCGATGGTCGGTCCCTGAGCGCGGCCGGGGGTGCTGCAATGCTGGTGAACATGCCGGTGATCCACGGGACGGAAGGTACGGCTGTGGACGGGGGATCTCCCGATCTGCTCCGATTAGAGGTGCTCGGACCGTTACGGGCCTGGCGCGGCGCGACACCGCTGCAGCTGGGCCCGGTCAAACGGCAGGCAGTGCTGGCCGCGCTGCTGCTGAGACAGGGCGCCGTGGTCAGTCATGAGTGGCTGCTCGACGCGGTGTGGGGACCGGAGCCGCCCGCCGGCGGCCCCAAGGTGCTCCCCACCCACATCAACTCCCTCCGCAGGACGCTCGATCCGCGAGGAACACCGCCCGCGGAGTCGGTGATCCGCAGCGGCAAGGGCTGGTACCGCTTCGTCGTCGAGGATGTCCGGCTCGACGCCGTGGAGCTGGAGGAGCGGGGCGGCGAGGCGCTGCGCACCGTCGCGGCCGGGGATCTGGCCACCGGCGTGGACCAACTGGCGTCCGCCATCGGGCTGTTCAGGGGAGAGCCACTGGCAGGCCTGCCGGGACCGTTCGCGCGGGACGAGCGGCGGCGGCTGGAGGAACGCCGGCGGACGCTCCGGCTGGAACGGGTCAAGTGCCTTGTCCTGCTGGGCCGGTTCGGCGACGCCCTCGACGCCGTCGGCGGGGCGTCCGCGTCCTCGGAGGCCGACCGTTACGACGAGTCGCTGACGGCCCTGCGGATACGGGCCCTGTACGGCCGTGGACGCCAGGCGGAGGCGCTCAAGGCGTACGAGGGCCTGCGCATACTCCTGCGCGACGAGCTCGGCGCGGACCCTGGTGAGGAACTGCGCCGGGTGTACGAGGCGGTGCTGCGACAGGACGACGCGTTCCTGCTGCCTCCCCCGCCGGCTCCCCTCGGGACGCGTGACGGCATCGTCCCCGCCGAACTCCCGCACGACACACCGGGGTTCGCGGGCCGCGGCAGCGAACTGGCCCGGCTCCACGCACTGCTGCCCATCGATCGGGGCCCGGCGAACGCCGTCGTCATCTCAGCCATCGGCGGCGCCGCAGGCATCGGCAAGACCGCGCTGGCCGTGCACTGGGCCCACCAGGTCCGCGACCGCTTCCCGGACGGCCAGCTCTATGTCAACCTGCACGGCTTCGACCACGACCGCCGCCCCCTGGAACCGCGCGAGGCCCTCGAACTGCTGTTGACCGGTCTGGGCCTCGCGGCCTCGGAGATCCCCCCGGACCACGAGGCCCAGGCCCGCGTCCTGCGGACCCTGCTGGCCGGCCGACGGGTCCTCGTCCTCCTGGACAACGCGGCCTCCGCCGATCAGGTACGGCCGCTGCTCCCGGCCGGCCCCACCTGCTGCGTCCTCGTCACCAGCCGCAACCGCCTCGGCGACCTCGTCGCCCGCGACGGCGCCCACGCCCTGCCCCTGGACCTCCTCCAGCCGGACGCGGCCCGCGCTCTGCTCAGCCGGACCCTCGGGGCGCACCGGGTCGACGAGGACAAGCCCGCGGTCGACGAACTGATCCGCCTGTGCGGCAGCCTCCCCCTGGCCCTGCGCGTGGCCGCCGCGAGGCTCGCGGGCGATCCGGCGCTGCGGACGGCCGACCTGGTCGCGGAGATGACCGAGGGCAACCGACTGGACGCCCTGGAGCCGGACGGCGACGTCGGCTCTCCGCTGCGTACGGCCTTCTCTGTGTCGTACGGCGCCCTGGCACCCGGCGCGCGCCGGCTGTTCCGGCTGCTCGGCCTGTTCCCGGGAGCGGACTTCACCGCCGAGGCCGCAGCGGCCTTCCTGGACACCCCGCTGTCGCGGGCCCGCCGGCTGCTCGGCGCGCTGGCCGCGGCGCATCTGATCGAGCCGGTGACGGCGGGCCGGTACCGGTTCCACGATCTTCTGCGCGAGTACGCCGGGGAGCGGGCGCTTGTGGAGGAGACCGCGACTGAGCGCGAGGCCGCGCTGGAGAGGGTGCTGCTCTGGTATCTGCACGCCGTACGTGCCACCGCGGGGGCCGGGCTGTTCCCGGAGCTGCCCGCGAGCCTCCGGTCCGGCGAGCATCCGGGCGTACCGTCGGCCGACGAGCCCGGACGATGGCTGGACGCGGAACGGGCGAACCTCCTCGCCGTCATCGACCACGCCGGCCGGCACGGACCTCGTCCCGTGGCCTGGTACCTGACCTCCGCACTGTTCAACGAGTTCTGGGTCCATCTGTCCCGGCAGACCTGGCAGTCCATCGCGCAGACGGCACTGGAGGCGGCCGAGGCCGAAGGAGACCTGTTCGGCCAGTCCGCGATGCACTCGAGCCTCTCGGCACCCCGGTGGCACTGGGGGCACATCCCGCAGGCGATGGAGCACGCCACCCGCGCGCTGGACATCAGCCGGGAACTCGGCTGGGCGGCCGGCGAGGCGTCGGCCCTCGCCGTCCGGGCCTGCTCGAACTGGAGTATGGCCCGCCTCGGCAGCGCGTACGACGACATGACCGTCGGCAGACGCCTCTTCCGTGCGGTCGGGATTCCCTATTTCGAAGGGTTCGGGCTGACCGGCCTCGGTATGGCCTGCCGGGATTTGGGGCGGCTGCATGAGGCCGCCGGTCATCTGGAGCGGGCCGTCGCCCTCGACGCGGAGAGCACCCGCTGGGACATCGGCCCGGCCATACAGGTGCTGGGCGGGGTGTACTGGGAACTCGGCCGTCTCACCGACGGGATCGACCTCCTCGGCCGGGCGGTGATCTCGGACCAGAGGGCCGGTTACAGCGACGGCCGCGGGATGATGTTCAACGCCGTCGCGAAGATCAGGCTCGAACTCGGCCACCACGAGGAGGGGTTGGAACAGGCCGAGCGGACCCTGGCCAAGGTCAAGGACACGAAGCGGTACTGGATCCAGGCCGGCATTCTCAACACCGTGGCCGCCGCCCACCGAAGACTGGCGCGTCCGGACCGGGCCCTCCAAGCCGACCGGCAGGCCCTCGCCCTGGCTCGCGAGGCACGCTACAAACGCGCCGAGGCCGACACCCTCGTCAGCCTCTCTCTCACCCACCAGCACCTGGGCCGGACCGACGCGGCCCGCGCCCACGCCGAGCAGGCCCTGGACCTGGCCCGCGCCCTCTCCTTCCGGGTGGTGGAGGGCCAGGCTTTGACCGCGCTGTCCGCGACGGCCGAGTCCGGGCAGGACCACGCCACCGCCCTCGAACTCGCCGAGCAGGCCTTCGCCGTGCACCGCGAGACCGGCCACCGCCTCGGCGAGGCCCGCACCCTCATGGCACTCGCCCGCCTCCACCGGGCGACCGACGGCACCGCCGCCGAACTGCTGGGCCAACAGGCGCGGGCCGTCTTCGCGGACGTCGGAGTACCCGAGGAGCCGGACTTCGGGCCGCAGCGTCCCGCGGGCTGACTGGTGGGACCGGGACCCCCTCGTACGGGTGGCGGTCACCCCTTCCCCAGCTTCATCCCGCTCGGCTTCGCCAGTTCGACCAGCTGGTGGAAGAGGGCGGCCACCGGGGGTGTGGGGGGATTGAGTGCGGTGAGCACGGGGCGGAGTTCCGTCCAGTCCGTCACCGGGAGGGTGTTGAGGCAGGTCTGTGCGGACTTGCGGGAGCTGGTCAGGACACCGGCCCAGACAGACTGCTGGGCGGCGGCGGGGATCGGGAAGTAGGCCTCGGCCCGGTCGACGGTGTGGAGCATGTCGGTGCAGCCGCGCCTCATCGCCGTAGCGTTGACGCTGCCGTCCAGGTTGACGCTGTGGTCGATGTCCGCCAGGGCCTGTTCGTAGTCGCTCATGAGGTCCGCCCCGCCGAAGGACACCCAGGCCCAGACCTGGAGGCCCAGGTTCCGGCTGGACAGCGGTGGCCTCTGGAGTTGCGTGATGAGGGGGTCGAAACCGGCCTGGTCGGAGCGCCCGGCCGCGGCGCGCGTCTCCGGGTAGGCCGCCGCGCACAGGGTCACCAGCATCCCGCAGGCCGCGGCCGTGCAGACCAGGCGGAGGTGGGGGAGGCGGCGACCGCGTGGTGGGTGCGGGCGGTCGGGGGCGGCGCGGAAGCGTAGGGCAGGCCTGGTGGTGACGACGGCGCCGCGGAGACGCAGGGCGAGCCTGGTGGCGACGGCGGCGGGAAGCGCCGCCGCCAGCGTCGCCATCCCGGCGAACGCGAGGAGTTGCGGGAGGAAGAGTGTGAGCACCTGCCAGTCGCCGTCGGCGGCGATCTCGCATTCTGAGTGCACGGTGTTCAGCGGCCGTACGCAGCCGTCGGTGCCGACGATCGCGAGCAGGACGGCCAGCTGGACCGCCATGGCGGAGCCCGCCGCGGCCATCGTCGCTCCCGCGTTGCCGCGGCTCACGACCGCGACGGCCAGGGCGGCCCCGACGACACCGCAGAAGCAGACGGCGAAGAACCAGGCGGTGTAGATGTTGAGGCTCGGGACGAACGGCTCGCGGGCGCGCCAGATCCACTGATGGGCTCGGAGCGTGACGGAGACGACGCCGACGCCGCCCGCGGCGCCGAAGAACAGGCCGAGGGCCGTCCCCGCCGGTGACGGACGCCGAGCCAGGCCGACCAGGGGGAGGATCCACAGCCCGGCCGTCAGCCACAGGCTCCAGCCGTGACTCGACAAGGACACGACGACCACCGTCAGGACCGCGATGACGTGCGTGGTGGTCGACGGCACCAGTTGGTCCGCGGGCGCGTAACCGGTGTTGAGCAACGCAAGCGCCGTGGAGGCCGAGTACGGCAGGCCGCCGCTGAAGATCGTGCCGGCGGACTGCCACCAGCCGTACCACCAGGCGAACGCCGTGCCGGTGACGGCGAGCGTCACCACCGCGGCCACCCGGCGGGGGACGCGTGGCAGACCGGCGAACAGCGCGGCGCATCCGGCGGTCCACCACAGCACCGCCGCCGGCACGACGACCAGCAACAGCAGCAGAAACCCCTCGGGGAACGCGGGAGCCCACTGCATGGCCAGGAACGAACTGGCGGCGAGTTCGCCTCCCAACTGACCCGCCCCAAGCCAGAGTCCGGCGGACAGCCCGGACGGCCTGGGCCCCTCCGGACCCGCCCGCACCACATCGCGCCATACGGCGAAGCCGCCCACGGCGGTGGCCAGCGCTGCCGCGGGCCATACCCCGATCGGGACCAGCCAGACCGGCAGGTAGTTGACGAACCCGGGCGCGAACGAGACCAGATGGCCGAGGAGTTGGACCGACACCCCGGTGAGGACCATGGGCAGGGCGCCGACCGCGACGGGCGCGGCGGAGCGGGTCAGCGCGGCGACCCGCTCCTCCCAGTCGGGGTGCGTGAGCAGGAGGGAGACGGCCCTACGGCGCACCGGGCGCTGTCGCTCATGCCGCGTCCAGTAGGCCACGTCGGCGCCCTGCGCGACCGCGTCGAGGTCGGCGTGGATCTCCCGGGTGCGCAGCACATCTGCTGTGGTCAGATACATCAGTACGACCATGAAGGCGGCCAGGACGAGGTTGCGCGCCAGGTGGGGTGCCGGGTCGGAGCCGACCAGCTTCCAGCCGTTCACCGCGACGAACGGCAGCAGCACCCCGATCAGGAAGACCCGCCAGAGCGCGACCGTCAGATACGTGATGTCGACGTCCCGGTTGCGGATGTGCGCGAACTCGTGCAGCAGTGTCGCCTCGAACGCGCTGCGGTCCTGGTGGAACAGCTTCACCAGACCCAGGTCCAGCCGCACCGTGTAGCGCCCCGGCCGGCCGAAGACGACGGCGTTCGCGCTGAACAGGGCGTTCGGGTCCATCACGAAACGAGGGGTCCGGCGCAGCTCGCTCGTGGCGGCCAGGTCGGCCAACCAGCCGATGACATCGGGCTGTTCCAGCGGCGCCCCCCGGGCCCGCCGCCCCTTCCAGCGAGGGATGCACACGTACAGCACGAGTGCGAGGACGATCACCGCGGCCGTGGCGGCCATCGGCAGCCAGAGCAGTTTCCACCGGCCGACGAAGTGGTCGATGCAGGCGTGATAGGCCGGTGTGGCCTGGGACAGTACGTTGGCGGGGGTGTCGCGCTCGGGGTTGCCGCCCCCGGCCAGCGCGCAGCCGGACATCCAGTTGTGCGGATCGGTGAGCGAGGACAGCAGATCCGACAGCATGGACAGGGAGCCGGCGATGAACAGGACGACGAGGAGGACGAAACGCTGGGTGGTACCCGCGCCGGGCTTCGCGGTCACGCATCGTCTCCCGTCGGCAACTCCTGCTGCCCGCCTGCCGGTTGGGCCAGTGCCAGCCGCCTGACCACCGCATCGGCGATCCGCTCGCCGCGCTCGTTCGACAGCCGTGCCTGCTGGGCCGCGGCGAGCACGGCCTGCTGCACGGTCTCCAGCTGTTCGCGGGTGAGCACGGGGACGCTGACGGGCACGGGTTCCTGGCGGCGGCCGAACGGCCAGAGCCGCAGCCGCACCATCCTGGTCCGCGCCTCCTGCTCGACGGACGAGACGACCCGGCGCACCGCCTCGTCCACGGCGATCCACAGGACCGGCGTCAGCAGCGCGGCGGCGACCTCGACCCCGAAACCCAGGGGTTCGTCCCAGCGGGGCCGCCTGGTCAGCCGTTTGCGTGCCGTCTCGTCGTCGAGCCCGCGCAGCGACTCGACCATCTGCAGTTCCTCGGGGGCGAGTTCCGTGACGACGGCGGTGACGATGCTGTTCCGCAAGTCGCCCTGATTCGGGGTGAATTCCCCTGTGGGGGTCATGCTGGGCCTTCCCCTCAGTCGCGGGATCGGAGTTCGTTCTGCGCCTTGGCGACCAGGCGGTCGATCTCGGCGTGGCTCAGCGGATGGACTACGAGATCGAGGTCGTCCGCGTAGTCCCAGAAGCTGCTGTGGCCGGTGGCATCGGCCCGTTCCTGGCTCTGGGCCGAGACGGCGTCGTAGGTGGCGCCGGCGTCCGGGTTGTCGCAGGTCAGCTCGGAGCTGAGGGTCTTTCCGGTCAGTTCGTAGGGCTGTCGGCCGCTGGAGCAGCCGCCCACCTCCTGACCTCCGGTGCTGATCGAGCCGACGGTGAGTTCGATGTAGACGGTGTCCAAGGCGTAGGCCTTCGAGGTCGCGTTGTACACCGGCCCGGAGAACGCCACATGGACTTGGCAGCCGGAGGAACTGCAACGGACGCCGCTGGCCCCGCCGTTCTGCTGGAGAATCTCGACCGACCCGCCGGTCGTGGCGTCGGAGAGGGCTTTGGTGTTCTTGATGACGGCGGCGTACAGCGGCCCGGCGTCGGCGATGGGGGTGATGTCCATGCCCCGGGAGTCGGCCAGCGGAGCCTTGGCCTCCACGGAGCGCGGCAGCTGCCCGTCCGCGGTGTATCCCTTCACCGCGTCGTGCACGGTGTCCACGCCCGGCGGTTCCCAACGCAGCACCCGGTAGGGCGCGTTCTGGGTGACGTAGAGGTACCCGTTGACCGTGTCGGCCTTCCACGTGGGCGTGCCGCCGACGGTGACCGCCGCCGCCGTCTTGTCGCCCACTTCCGGGAGGCGGGGCTGGTCGGCCAGGGCCTTCTTCAGGGTCGCGGCCAGCTTCGCCGGTGTCAGGTAGGGCTTGAGGGCGGGGCCGGTGTTCTTCTCGTCGTCGCCGGGGTCGTACGTCCAGCCGCGCGTGACGGGGTCGTTCTCGAAGCTGGTGTAGTCACGGCCGTCGATGGTCATGAAAGCCTGGTCGCTGGCCCCCGACCCGTCCTTCTTGCTGCCCATCGTGCCGTGCCGCTCGCCGGTGGCGGTGACCGTGACGTCGAAGTACGTGAAGTAGGTCTTCTGGTCCTGGTACCGGACCCCCGGGGACTTCGCGAGCGCGGCCAGTGCCTGGTCGAACGGCGCCCGCACCACCTGCCGTTCGCTGCTTCCGCCGTCGATGGGCAGCAGCGCGACAAGGAGCACGACGGCCGCGCCCGCCACGGCCGCCAGCACCTTCCTGTGCCGGGTGCGGAGGTGCGCCCACTCGGGCCTGCGGGACGCGGGAGCCCCTTCGGCGTCGAGGAGGGGACTGGTCATCACGACGGCCGCGTCCGTCAGGGCCAGCACACCCTGCGCCAGCCAGCCGGGCCTGTACGTGGCCGCGGCGGCGGTCTCCAGGTCGGCCACGAAGGCCCGCGCGCTGGAGTACCGCTCGTGCGGGTCCTTGTCCAACGCGCGTTCCAGCACCGGCCGTAGCGGTCCCGGTACGTCGTCCAGCGGCGGCGATGCGCTCTCGTGCAGGGCGCGCAGTCCCGCCGTGCTGTCGGCGCGGAACGGGGCGACGCCGGTCAGGCACTCGACGAACGTCACCGCGGCGGCGTAGGTGTCCGAGGCCGGTGGGGCGGGGCGGCCGTGCCACAGTTCCGGTGCCCGGTAGGCAGCGGTGCCCTCGGCGACATCCTCACCGGCCGGCACCGTGATGCCGATGCTGATGAGCTTGCCCTGCCGCGCGGCATCGATGAGCACGTTCTCCGGCTTGACGTCCCGATGCATCACGCCCTGGTCGTGGAGAACGGCCAGCCCGAGCAGCGAACCACGCAGCAGTGCCAGCGCGGCCTCCGGCAGGGGGCGCCGAGCGGCCAGAAGCGCGCGCAGGGTGGGACCGTCGACGGCCTCCATGACCAGGGCGACATCCCCGCCGTCCGGCGAGTCGAGCACCGCGTCGATCCGTACGACGTTCGGGTCCCGTACGCCGGTCACCCGGGCCGTGTCCCTCCGGATGCGCTCGGCGACGGTGGTGTCGTCGGTGAGCCGCGCGGAGAGGTACTTGATCGCGACGAGATCCCCGGTGCCGTCGTCCCGTGGCAACGCCGTCCGCCCGGTGGTTCCCGCGCCCAACTCCCGGATCTCGGTGAACCCGGGCGCCAGCCAGTTCGTCATGGGCCCCTTGCCTTCTCGTCATGGCGGTGTGCTGTGAGGGGGAAGGTAGGAGAGGGCGATGGAGTAACGATGAAATGGCACTGCCGGTTCGAGCCTCTTACCGCCGGCGCCCCTGCAGGAAGGCCTCGCCGAACACTTCGGCGCTTGGGCTGAGCTGTTCACCGAGGACGCACTCACACTGATCCACACGACTTCGCGCGGCTACCCTCGAGCGGTCAGGACCCTCGTCGCCGCGTTCGCAGGCTTCGCCTCGTACCAGCAGGAAGGAATGCCGACCGTGATCCTCCCGAAGGTCAGGGACCTTCGTTTCGTGACGATCCGCCGCGGTGGAAGCCTCACTGATTCGGATCACCATCTCCTCGCCCTGTGGGCGGCAGCCTGCGCGGAGCACGTCCTCGGCCTCTTCGAGTCGGCTCAGCCCGAGGACCCACGGCCGCGCCAGGCGATCGAGCATGCCCGCGCCTGGGTGCGTGGCGAGGTCAAGATGATGCAGGCCCGCGCGGCGGGCGGCCATGCAATGGGCGCGGCCCGAGACCTGCGTGGTGCGGCGCGACACGCCGCCTACGCCGCGGGCCAGGCCGCAGTCGTCGCACACGTCGCCGCGCACGAGCTCGGTGCGGCCGCCTATGCGATCAAGGCCGTACGCGCTGCCGCACCAAAGGCCGAGAGCGAGGCCGCGGGGCGCCTTGAGTGCCAGTGGCAGCGCGACCAGCTCCCCGAGGCTATTCGCGAGCTCGTGCTCGACGACCAGCGATTGCGCAACGACATCTGCTGGTCGGTGTTCGACTGCTGAGCACACGTCGGGCGCGAGGCCATCCACACGTAGCTGATCGCCACGAGCGCCTCACAAAGATTGTCCGGCATCGGCGAGGGAGCAGTGGCGTGGCGGGCAATTGCCTCGCGTACGACCCGCCCCGCCACCTACGCTCGCGGCCATGACGTCACATGATGCCGTGATCCGGCCGGAGAGCGCTCGCGACCACCGAGACGTGCGGGAGGTTCATACGCGGGCGTTCGGTGACGGTGAGCGGGTTCCCGGGCTCGTGGAGGCGCTTCGCGTCGCGGAGGCCGCGTGGGCGCCGATGTCCTTCGTCGCCACCGTCGACGAACGGGTCGTCGGGCATGTCCTGCTGAGCGCGGCGCGGCTGGACGCCCCGCGCCGGATCGTGGACGTCCTCACCCTGTCACCGCTGGGCGTCGTCCCGGAGTTCCAGCGTCAGGGCATCGGCACCCGGCTCATCGCACACGCCCTGGCCGCGGCCGACAGCCAGGGTGTGCCGCTGGTGTTCCTGGAGGGTTCACCGCGCTACTACGGCACACGCGGCTTCGAGGGCGCCGGCGCGGTGGGCTTCCGCTCACCGTCGCTGCGCATTCCTGAACCCGCGTTCCAGGTGGCCCGGTTGTCCGCGCACGAGCCGTGGATGACGGGCACGTTCGTGTACTCGGAGGTGTTCTGGGCCTTCGACTGCGTCGGCCTGCGCGACCCCGAGGCCGGTGCGGTCACTTCGTGAGATGGGTGAGGAAGTCGGTCCAGGGGGTGGGGGCGGCGGTGAGGTGGGGGCCTTGTGGGTTCTTGGAGTCGCGGATGTGGATGGTGGTGGGGGTGCGGGCGATCTCTACGCAGTCGCCGTCGCCACCGCTGCTGTAGCTCGACTTGAACCAGTCCAGTTCGGTGCTGCTCATACGTCCCCTCGCATCCGCTGCAACAGGCTCACCGAGTCCGTGAGAGTGGGAGCCTGTGAGCGCATCCTGGCATACCGCCGTTGGAGAACGCTGACCTCTTTCGGGTCGGAGATGAGCAGTCCGGCTCGCGGCTGGTGAGGGCTGCGCTGGGGCCCGCCGGTCACCTGGGAGCCGTACTACTGAAACCAGTTCACCGTTCGCCGCACCGCCCGGTACGTTCGGCTCATGTGCCACTACGCCGGGAAGGCCTACAAGCTGCACTACGCCTGCGTGTCCTGCCGTGTCGCGTTCAAGCGGCATCCCGGGCCCGGCGGGCATCTGTGTCCCCGGTGCTCCGAGCCGATGAGCTGCGCCGGGCGTGACTTCGCGGCGCCTCGGCGGCGGGACGTCAAGGGCTGGAGCGTGGTGGCCGCTGTTCTCGGTGCCGGTCTGCGGTACGAGGGGCGTGAAACCTGTGGCTGTGGCAGGGAGCCCAAGTTCCGTCCGCGCACCAGGGCTCAGCTGCGAGCGCGGCGGATCGTGGCGGTGCGGACCGGTGCCCCTCTCGCCGAAGTACTCGGACGCCCGGACCCTGAGATCCCCGGGCGACCGGCCCGCTTACCTCTCGGGTAATCGATCCCGGTTCGCCCCGCGTGCCAGGCTCGTCGGCGTACGGAGCCCTACCGACCGGGAGGACACCATGACCGCCTACGCCATAGCCCACCTTCGGGAAGCCACGCCGCATTCCGAGATCGCCGAGTACATCGAGCGCATCACCGCCACCTTCGAACCGTACGGCGGTTGCTTCCTCGTGCATGGCGCGCAGCACGAGGTGAAGGAGGGCGGCTGGCCCGGGCACGTCGTGGTGATCGGGTTTCCCGGGATCGCCGAGGCGCGGGCATGGTGGGACTCAGCCGCGTACCAGGAGATCGCGCCCCTGCGTTCGCGGCACATCGAGGGCGACATCATCCTCGTCGACGGCGTTCCCGAGGGATACGACCCGGCGGTCACCGCGAAGGCGATGCGGGACGCGCTCGCCGGGACGCCACGTCGCGGCGAGGGCCATGGGCGTCCGACCTCCTGCACATCTCCGTAGTACTGCTCGGCATGGGGAGGGCGAAGTTGTCTACCGCTCCGCCGTGCGGCCGGAACCGGCCTGGGTGCTCAGGCGGGCTGACGGAGCGCGCTGACCAGCGCGCGCGGGTCGTCGGCATGGAAACGGATGGTGTGGGCCGCTTCCGTTGCGCCGAGCGGGCGGGTGAAGGGGAGTGGCCGGTTCAGCTCCAGGGTCACCGAGGTCTGGCTGCCCACGATCAGGTCGAGGACCCCGTCCTCGGAGAGGGTGATCAGACTGCCCTCCGGACAGCGCCGGTCGACCCGGACCGAGGCGACCGCGTCCGGCGGTACGGCGAGGTCGAAGAGGGCTCCGTAGCGGATCCGCAGAGAACCGTCGGGGCGCACGACGTGCGGCCGGGTGACGCAGGCGGCGTGCAGGGCCAGCACGAGGACGACGCCGTACAGGTCGAGTACCAGGATCACCCGGTGGACCGCCGGCCATGGGATGAGGAAGGCCAGGCCCACTGTCTCGATCACCATCACGAAGAGCAGCCCGTACATCATCGCGGTCTGGGGCCCGGTGTACGCGGCAGCGAAGTCCCCGGGGCGCACCCCGTGCGTGCCGCGCCGGACCCACCGCCCCAGGGAGGCGAGGGCGCGCAACTCGTGGAGGACCAGGCGGCGGACCGTCACCGGCACCGCCTCCCGTACGGCAGCTCGCAGCGCTGCCCGGCGGTCCGCGCCGCGGGCACGCGCGGCGACGTACAGAGAGCGCAGCACCCAGGCTTCCACCAGCAGCACTGCGAGCACCAGCGCCTCGGCGCTCGCCAGCGCCCACCCGGGCGGCCGGATCCCGGCCACCAGGCAGGCCACCAGGGCCAGTTCCCCCGGCAGTACGGCGGCTACCGCGATCCGCGCCGCCCGTACGCCCCTTGGCTGGCCGCTCATCCCCGGCCCCTTTCCACGAAAGCCTCCATGAGCCGGCCCACGACTTCCGCCTGCGCCGGGGTGTACTCGGCGAGCAGCGCCTCCTTGAACCCGGTCACGACCATCCCGTCCCCGGGGATTGCGGCGAACAGCTCCTCGGGGACGGCTGCCATCAGGTCAGCTGCAAGGGGTGCGATCCGCGGATCGTCGGTGGAGGCTTCGGCGAGCGCGTCAAGGCGTTCGTACAGTTCGACGACCGCGGGATCGGCGATCAGCGTTCCGAGCAGCGCGAAAATCTCTTGGTTACCGGTGCTGGTGGCGTCCAGCAGCGTGAGGTACTCGCGGTCCTTGGCCGCGCTCGGCGAGTCTGTTCGGGGGGCCTGTGCCAGCAGCGCGGCGAGGGCGGGTGAGACGGGCCCGGTCGCGCTGGGCGGCTCGGCGAGCAGGGCGCCGAGTCGGCAGCGGCGCTCCCTGATGTCTGCTTCCTGGCGGGCCAGGTCGGCGTCGAGTTCTTCAAATATCTCGGTCAGTTCGCACCCGGCATCGTCGGCGAGGGCGTCGCGCACTTCATCGAGGCTGAGGCCGAGTTCGGTGAGCCGACGCACCCGGGCGAGCAGGACGGCGTCGCGGACGCTGTAGGCCCGGTAGCCGTTGGGGCGCCGCTGCGGCTCCGGAAGCAGCCCGACATGGTGGTAGTGCCGGATCGCCCGGGTGGTGAGCCCCACGAGCGCGGCGATCTCTCCGATTCGCATGCCGTCAGTAAAAACCCTGACGTTGCGTCAAGGTCAAGCGGCGAAGGCATCGTCGAGTGCAAGGAAACTCAAGCGGGTCTGCACACCGGAGTGGTACGGCCTCGCCGGCGCACGTATCTGGCCAGAGTCCGCTCCCGCTACCCGTCGTCGTCCTCGTCGAGTTCCACGTCCCGAGGCCGCCGAAGCCGCCCGTAAGGTGGAGCCCGGCCGCACCAACGAGCTCCAGACCGGTGGTCCGGACGCGTGGCGTAACCTGCGGATGCTCGACCGGTTCACGAACCAGGACATCGGCAACGCGCAGATACGCCCGCAGATCAAGGATCTTCCGGACGGCAATCCCATCAACATCGACATCAAGTGGTGGCCAGATGACCAGCGCGAGCCCGGCGTCGTCCCGTCTGATCGCGACGGTGGACGCGCTGCGGACGGCACTGGCGGAGAGTCCGGACGTGCTGTCGTTCACGCTCGGCGGGACGATCGACGAGGAGACGGCCGTCGCCGCGGAGGCCGACGGGGTGCCGCGTGAGTTCCTGGACTTCTGCCGGGTGCTGGACGGCGCGAGCTGCGGACCGTCCGTGCAGCTCTTCGGGCTTGCGGAGGCCGAGGAGCACCAGTTCTACTGCGGGCCGGTGGTCGACTCCCCGCTGGACCTGTCCCCGCAGAAGCTGTTCTGCATCGGGATGACCCAGGAGACGCCGGTCTTCCTCGACCGCGCGGCCGGCACCGTCCTCGGTATCCCGGCCGAGCACTGGGAGTGGGTCGACGCGGAGCGTTTCGAGCAGCTCGCGTCCGGTGTGGAGGCGTACTTCCTGGAGCGGCTGGCCACGTTCGACGAGTACAAGCGCCTCGCCCTGGTCGACGACGACCTGGTGGAGTACGACGACTGGCTGAAGCTGCTGCGACGGGCCGGTCTCGCCGACTGAGCCGCGCTGCGCTCAGGACCACTGACCAACACTGAGGCGTGCGCGAACCATTGACGCGCAAGGGGTTCGATTCTACGGTCCCGTCCGAAGCTCTGATCGGTGATCGACATACCGAACATCCCCCCACTCGCATCCCACCAAGGAGCGTCAGCGTGCGCCGCACCTCACTTCTGGCCGTTCCCGTCGCCTTCCTGTTGGCCCTGATCCCAGGCACGGCCTCCGCGTACCCCAACCCCGGAACCGTCACGGGTGCCACCACCATCCACGACCCGACGATGATCCGTACGTCGGCGGGCCGTTACCTCCTGTACGGCACCGGCGGCGGCCTCGGCTACCGCACCTCCACCGACCGGATCGCGTTCACGGCCGGCAGCGACGCCTTCTCGACCAAGCCGGGCTGGTGGTCGTCGTACGCCACCGAGGCCTGGGCCCCCGACATCTCCTACCAGGGCGGCAAGTACCTGATGTACTACGCCGTCTCGACCTTCGGCTCCAACAAGTCCGCGATAGGCCTGGCCACTTCGAGCACCGGGCTGCCCGGCTCCTGGACCGACCAGGGCACGGTCTACACCTCCACCACCTCCAGCGACTACAACGCCATCGACCCGAACCTCTTCGTCGACGGAGACGGCAAGTGGTGGCTGTCCTTCGGGAGTTGGTGGACCGGCCTGAAGATGATCCAGATCAACCCGAGCACCGGCAAGCAGCTCTCCACGAACACCACCCGGTACTCGATCGCCTCCCGCCCCACCGGGACCAAGGCCGTCGAGGCGCCGTACATCGTGAAGCGGAACGGCTACTACTACCTCTTCGCGTCCTACGACACCTGCTGCGCCGGCACCAGTTCGACCTACAAGGTCAAGGTCGGCCGCGCCACCAGCGTCACCGGGCCGTACGTCGACAAGAACGGCGTCTCGATGATGAACAACGGCGGCACCCCGGTCCTGGAGTCGCACGGGCGGTACATCGGCCCCGGCGGCCAGTCGATCATGAACGACTCCGACGGGGACCTGATCGTCTACCACTACTACGACGGCAACGACAACGGCACCCCCAAGCTCGGCATCAACCTCTTGAACTGGAGCAGCGGATGGCCCGTCGCCTACTGATCCTGCTGGCCGCGCTGCTCCTCGCCCTCGGGCTCGGACAGTCCTCCGCGAGCGCGGCCTCGTTCTCGAACCCGGTCAAGACCCAGAAGGGCGCCGACCCCTGGATCTCCTACTACAACGGCAACTACTACCTGGTGACGACGAGTTGGACCAATGTCATCACCATGCGCAAGTCGGCCACCCTCGCCGGTCTCGCCACCGCGCCGAGCGTGCAGGTGTGGACCGGGGACGCCGCGAGCCGCTGCTGCAACATCTGGGCACCCGAGATCCACTTCATCAACGGCCGCTGGTACCTGTACTACGTGGCCGGGCAGAACGTCTCCGACTACAACCCGACCCAGCGCACGCACGTGCTGGAGAGTGCCGGGTCCGACCCCATGGGGCCGTACACCTACCGGAACCAGCTCAACTCCTCCTGGATGCTGGACCCGACCGTCGCCACCATCAACGGTCAGCTCTATCTGTTCGGCAGTGCGAGCGGCGGCACCCAGAACCTCGTCGCGGCCCGTCTGTCCAACCCGTACACCCTCGCCACCGGCTTCTCGACCATCTCCACGCCCACCAACTCCTGGGAGAAGTCCGGCGGTTCGGTCAACGAGGGTCCGGAGATCCTCCAGCGGGGCGGCAGGACCTTCCTGATCTACTCGGCGAGCGGCTGCTGGACCCCCGACTACAAACTCGGCCAGCTCACCCTCACCGGCTCCGACCCCCTCGCCGCGTCCTCCTGGACGAAGAAGTCCACGCCGGTCTTCCAGCGCAACGACTCCGCCGGCGTCTACGGCCCGGGCCACAACGGCTTCTTCACCTCGCCCGACGGCACCGAGAACTGGATCGTGTACCACGCCAACGACTCGGCGTCCGACGGCTGCGACAACGGCCGTACGACCAGAGCCCAGAAGTTCACCTGGAACTCCGACGGAACCCCGAACCTCGGTACGCCGGTCCGGCTCGGGGCGAGCATGACCGGCCCGTCCGGAGAGCAGTCGGCCGCCTCGACGACGTACACCCTCACGAACCGCAACAGCGGCAAGTGCCTTGAGGTGGCCGGGAGTTCGGCGACCGACGGTGCCAACGTCCAGCAGTACACCTGCAACGGCGGCAGCAACCAGCGCTGGCGTGTCGAGGACCGGGGCGACGACACCAGCCGTCTGGTCAACGTGGCCAGCGGCAAGGTCCTCGACACCGCCGACTGCTCCTCCGCCGACGGCGCCGACCTGCGCCAGTGGGCCTGGCTCGACAACACCTGCCAGCGGTTCAGGTTCCTGGTGACCGACAGCGGCTACGTGCGGATCGTCAACCAGGCCACGGGCAAGGTGGCCGACGTGGCGGACTGCTCGACGGCCGACGCGGCGGACGTACGCCAGTGGTCATGGCTGTCCAACACCTGCCAGCAGTGGAGGCTGAACCCGGTCTAGCCGAAGCGCCTCAGCCGGCCTGGCCCATCCCTGCCGCGTTCGGCCAGCTCTGCGCGTTGGGCCACCCGGTGGCCGGTGCCTGGGACAGCTCCTGCGGAGCGCCCGGCGCCGGGGCGGTCATCCCGCGTACCTGTGCGGCCGTGAGGCCTCCACGGGCCGGCACCCCGGGCGGGGTCGGCCCGCTGGGCGGCGGGAAGGAGGCCGGAGCCGGCGGGGCGGGGGGTACGGGCACGGGGGCCGGCATCGGGGCGGGCGTCGGCATCGGGGCCGGAGCCGGCATCTGGGCCGGCATGGGCATCCCCGCGCCCATGGAGGAAGCCCCGCCCATGGAGGTAGCCCCGCCCATCGAGGCAGCCGTCCCCATGGAAGCAGCCGTCCCCATGGGCGGTGCCGCGGCCACCGCCACCGGCTGGGCGACCGGCATCGGCATGCCGACGCCACCGCCCATCCCGCCACCGCCGACGGCCATCGCCGCGAGGTCCTGCATGCCGGCCCCGTTGGTCTGGCCGACCAGGCGGTCCACTGCCGCCGTACCCGAGCTGTAGCTGGTCCCTTGAGCGAGCTCGGGCACGGCGGCTCCCCTCCTGGTCCCGTAGAGCACCTGTTCCAGGCCGGACACCAGGCGACGCACGTCCACCTGGGGGCGCACCACGAGCCGCAGGAAGCGGCTGGAAGAGCCGATCTTGTTGCCGCACTCGCGGACGAGGATGCGGTGCTCGGTGAGCATCCGGTCCCGGACCACGGTGCCTTCGGCGCCGACGGGCAGGCGCACGAAGAGGAAGTTCCCCTGGGAGGGGTAGACGGTCAGGCCGGGCAGCGCGGCGAGCTGGCTCGCCATGTCGAGGCGGTCCCGGCGGACCTGGTGGAGGCTCTGCGCGTACTCGGCGCCGTGCTCCTTGAGCATGAACACCACGTACTCGGCGAAGGCGTTGAGGTTCCACTTCGGCAGCATCGAGCGGACCCGGCCGGCCAGGGCGGGGTTGGCGACCATGTAGCCGAAACGGATGCCGTGCAGGCCGAAGTTCTTGCCGAGGCTGCGCAGGACGATGACGTTCGGCCGGATCATCGCCTCCTGGACGACGCTCGGCTCCTGCTCGGCGTCGGCGAACTCCAGGAAGGACTCGTCGATGACGATGAGGTCCAGGTCGGCCATCGCGTCCATGAACTGCACGAGCGCGTGCTTGTGGAGGAAGCCGCCGTCGGGGTTGTTCGGGTTGCAGATGACCGCGACCCGTGTCCCCCGGGTGCGTATGAACTCGGCGTACTGCGCGAGGTCCAGGGCGAAACCGCTGGACTCCTGGAGCGGGAACATGTCGACCCGCTTGCCGGTCTCCATCGGCTGGTCGGTCCAGCGGCCGAAGGTGGGGACGGGGATGGCGAGGGACTCACGGACCAGCAGGTGGTCGATCCAGGTGATCAGTTCGGTGGAGCCGTTGCCCATCGCCACGGCCTGCGGCGGCAGTTGGAGCAGGTTGCACAGCTCGGCGGTGATCGTGTCGGCGCCGCTGGGGTAGTACGTGATGATGTCCTTCAGCCGCGAGGCCATGGTGTCCATCATCGCCGGAGTGGGGAAGTACGGATTGCACGGAATACAGAAGTCCACCGGCCCCGTCCCGTCGCCGCCTTCACGCGCCAGCGCCGCCATGGACGGGCTGTGTGCAGCGGTGCTGCGGAACAACGAGGTGACGTTGTCGGCCATCGAACCTCCGTATGGGGCGGACCCGGCGGGGACGACCGGGTCCGTCGTCATTGGGTGGCCCGCGCGGGGGAGCACGGGCCGCCCTTACATACGGATGCGGGGGTGGCGCTGTTCAACGGGTGTGAAAGAAGTGTGAGTTCGGGAACCCCGGGCCCGATCTCCGCGTCTCCCTGCTGGAGACCTCAGCAGTCGAACGTGTGAATGGTCGTCGTGCGGTACGTCTGCCCAGGTCGCAGCGTTGTCGACGGGAACGACGGGTGGTTCGGCGAGTCCGGGAAGTGCTGCGTCTCCAGGCACAGGGCGTCGCCCTGACGGTAGGTGTGGCCGGAGGGGCCGACCAGGGTGCCGTCGAGGAAGTTGCCGGAGTAGAACTGCAGCCCGGGCTCGTTGGAGGCGATCTTCAGCGTGCGGCCCGAGTGCCGGTCCCGCAGGGTCGCCACGTGCTCCGGCTTGGCCGTGATCCCCTTGTCGAGGACCCAGTTGTGGTCGAAGCCCTTGGCGGTGACCAGCTGCGGGTGCCCGGCCCGGATGTCCCGGCCGATCTGCTTGCCCTTGCGGAAGTCGAAGGGGGTGCCCGCGACCTTCGCCGGCTCACCGGTGGGGATCAGACCCGAGTCGGTGGGCGTGTAACGGGACGCGGCGATCTTCAGCTCGTGGTCCTCGATGGTGCCGGTGCCCTCGCCGCCGAGGTTCCAGTACACGTGGCTTGTGAGGTTGACGACGGTGGCCTTGTCGGTGGTGGCCTCGTAGTCGATCCGCCAGTCGCCGTGCCGGGTGAGGGTGTACGTCACCTTCACCTTGAGGGTGCCCGGGTAGCCCATCTCGCCGTCGACGGACGTGTAGTGCAGGTACAGGCCGACGTCGGAGCCCTTGGTGAACGGCTCGACGTCCCACACCCGCTTGTCGAAGCCCTGGGTGCCGCCGTGCAGGCTGTTGACCCCGTCGTTGACGGAGAGCTGGTAGCTCTTGCCGTCCAGGGTGAACTTGCCGTCGGCGATCCGGTTGCCGTACCGGCCGATCAGCGCGCCGAAGTACGGGCTGGAGTCGGCGTACTCCTCGACGCGGTCGAAGCCGAGGCAGACATTGGCGTGCCGGCCGTCCCGGTCGGGCACCTCCAGGGACTGCACGATCCCGCCGTAGGACAGGACCTTCAGACGTGTGCCGCCGTTCTCCAGCGACCAGCGGTGGACCTTCGTCCCGTCGGCGAGCGTGCCGAAGAGTTCCTTCACCGGGTTCCTGCCTCCGTGGCGTTGTGGTGGGAAGCCGAAGGGTCCCGCGGACGTGCTGCCCGCGGGACCCTTCGGCACGATGTGCCTACGAACCGGACTTGCGCTTGTTCCACACGTCGAACCCGACCGCGGCCAGCAGGGCGAGGCCCTTGATGACCTGTTGCCAGTCGGTGCCGACGCTGAGGAGGTTCATGCCGTTGTTCAGCACACCGAGGACGAGACCACCGATGATCGCGCCGAGGACGGTTCCCACACCGCCGCTCATGGACGCGCCACCGATGAACGACGAGGCGATCGCCTCGAGTTCGAAGTTCAGGCCCGCCTTCGGGGAGGCCGCGTTCAGACGGGCGGCGACCACCAGACCCGCCAGGGCCGCGAGCACGCCCATGTTGAGGAAGACAAGGAAGGTGACCTTCTTGTCCTTGACGCCGGACAGCTTCGCGGCCGGCAGGTTGCCGCCGATCGCGTAGATGTGCCGGCCGAAGACCGCGTTGCGCATGACGTAGCCGTAGCCGACCACCAGCACACCGAGGACGAGCAGGATGATCGGCGCGCCCTGGTAGCTGGCGAGCAGCATCGTGACCGCGAGGACGGCTGCGGCGATCGCGACGAGCTTGAGCAGGAAGGCGTTCCTGGGCAGCACGTCCAGCGCGAACTCCTGCTGGCGCTTGCGGTCGCGGACCTCCTGGTAGATCACGAAGGCCAGCAGCGCGAAGCCGAGGAGCAGCGTGAGGTTGTGGTAGTTGGTGTCCGGGCCGACCTCGGGCAGGAAGCCGTTGCCGAGCTTCTGCAGACCGTCCGGGAACGGGCCGAGGGTCTGGCCCTCGAGGAGGATCTCCGTCAGACCGCGGAAGAGCAGCATGCCCGCCAGGGTGACGATGAACGACGGTATGCCGAGATACGCGATCAGATAGCCCTGCACCGAGCCCGCGACCGCGCCCACCACCAGGGTCAGCACCAGTGCGATCGGCCACGCCACGTCGTGCTGGACCGTCAGCACGGCCGCGAAGGCGCCCACGAACGCGGTCAGTGAACCGACCGACAGGTCGATGTGCCCCGCGATGATCACCAGCATCATGCCGATCGCGAGGATCAGGATGTAGCTGTTCTGGAGCACCAGGTTGGAGACGTTGCGCGGCAGCAGCAGGTCGCCGTCGGTCCACACCGCGAACAGCGCGACGATCAGGCCGAGCGCGATCAGCATGCCGTACTGCCGCATGTTGCGGCGCAGCCCGTTCAGCATCAGCTGGAGCAGGCCCTCGCCGGAGGACGACCCCCCGCTCTTGCCCGGCGGCGCCGCGGCCGGAACCTTCGTCACATTGGTGCTCATCGCGTTACCTCTTTGTCCTTCGTCATCTGGCGCATCAGCACTTCCTGCGTGGCCTCGGCCCGCGGAACCTCACCCGTGAGCCGTCCGGCGGCCATGGTGTAGATGCGGTCGCACATCCCGAGGAGCTCCGGCAGCTCGGAGGAGATGAAGACGACCGCCTTGCCCTCGGCGGCCAGCTGGTCGATGACCGTGTAGATCTCGTACTTGGCGCCCACGTCGATACCGCGCGTGGGCTCGTCCAGGATCAGCACCTCGGGACCCGCGAAGATCCACTTGCTGAGGACGACCTTCTGCTGGTTGCCGCCGGACAACCGGCCCACCGTCTCGAAGACGGTCGGGGCCTTGATGTTCATCGACTTGCGGAAGCGCTCGGAGACCTTCCGCTCCTCGTGCTCGTCGACCACACCGCGCTTGGCGACCTTGTTCAGGGCGGTCAGCGAGATGTTCCGGTTGATGTTGTCGATGAGGTTGAGGCCGTAGTGCTTGCGGTCCTCGGTGACGTACGCGATCCCGTGCTCGACCGCCTCCGCGACGGTCTTCGTACGGATCTCCTTGCCGTCCTTGAAGACCTGGCCGCCCGCGTGCCGGCCGTAGGTGCGACCGAACACGCTCATCGCGAGCTCGGTGCGCCCCGCGCCCATCAGGCCCGCGATGCCGACGATCTCCCCGCGGCGCACCTGGATCGACACGTCGTCGACGACCTTGCGCTGCTGGTCGATCGGGTGGTGGACGGTCCAGTTGCGGATCTCGAGGGCCGGGGCCGCGTCCGCCTCGCCCTCGTACGGCGTGCGGTCGGGGAAGCGGTGGTCGAGGTCGCGGCCGACCATGCCCGAGATGATCCGGTCCTCGGTGGTCTCCGGGGCCTTCACGTCGAGCGTCTCGATCGACTTCCCGTCGCGGATGATCGTGACCGAGTCGGCGACCCGGCGGATCTCGTTGAGCTTGTGGGAGATGATGATCGAGGTGATGCCCTGCTTCTTCAACTCCAGGATGAGATCCAGGAGTTTGCCGCTGTCCTCGTCGTTGAGAGCCGCGGTCGGCTCGTCGAGGATGAGCAGCTTCACCTTCTTCGAGAGCGCCTTGGCGATCTCCACCAGCTGCTGCTTGCCCACACCGATGTCGGTGATCCGGGTCTCCGGGTGGTCGCTCAGACCCACCCGGCGCAGCAGCTCGGTGGCGTGCTTCAGCGTCTCGTTCCAGTTGATGAACCCGCCCGAGGCGTGTTCGTTTCCGAGGAAGATGTTCTCGGCGATCGACAGGAACGGCACCAGGGCCAGCTCCTGGTGGATGATCACGATGCCGTGCTGCTCGCTCGCCCGGATGTCCTTGAAGGAGACGACCTCTCCCTCGAAGAGGATGTCGCCCTCGTACGTGCCGTGCGGATGGACGCCGGAGAGCACCTTCATCAAGGTGGACTTCCCGGCGCCGTTCTCACCACAGATGGCATGGACCTCGCCCTGACGGACGGTCAGTGTGACGTCCGACAGCGCTTTGACGCCGGGAAAGGTCTTGACGATCGAGCGCATTTCCAGGACGGGTCCCGCCATGGTCGTGCCTTTCAATCAGAGGAATTGGCGGACAAGGCTGACTAGTTGAGCTCGCTGGCCTTGTAGTAGCCGGTGTCGACCAGTTCCTTGGTGTAGTTCGTCTTGTCGACGCTCACCGGCTGGAGCAGGTAGGCGGGGACGACCTTGGAACCGTTGTCGTACGTCTTGGTGTCGTTGACCTCGGGCTTCTTGCCGTTGAGGACGTCGTCCACCATGGTCGAGGCGACCTCGGCGAGCTTGCGGGTGTCCTTGTAGACGGTCTGCGTCTGCTGGCCCGCGATGATCGACTTCACCGAGGCGAGCTCGGCGTCCTGGCCGGTGATGACCGGGATCGGCTTGCTGCCCTTGCCGTAGCCGTCCGACTTCAGCGCGGCGAGGATGCCGATGGAGATGCCGTCGTACGGCGACAGGACCGCGTCCACCTTGCCGCTGCCGTACGTCGAGGTGAGGATGTCCTCCATGCGCTTCTGCGCGGTGGCGCCGTCCCAGCGCAGGGTGGTGACCTGGTTGATCTTGGTCTGGCCGGACTTGACGACGAGCTTCTTGCTGTCGATGTACGGCTGGAGCACGCTCATCGCGCCGTTGAAGAAGTACTTGGTGTTGTTGTCGTCGTTGGAGCCGGCGAAGAGCTCGATGTTGAAGGGGCCCTTGCCGCTCTTCAGGCCGAGCTTGTCGACGATGTAGCTGGCCTGGAGCTCACCGACCTTGGTGTTGTCGAACGACGCGTAGTAGTCGACGTTCGGCGTGCCGAGGATCAGACGGTCGTAGGCGATGACCGGGATCTTGGCGTCCTTGGCCTGCTGGAGCACGTTGTTCAGCGACTTGTTGTCGATGGCCGCGACGATCAGGCCCTTGACGCCCTGCGTGATCAGGTTCTCGATCTGCGAGACCTGCTGGTCCGGGTCGTCCTCGCCGTACACCAGCTTGGTCTTGTAGCCCTTGGCCTGGAGGTTCTTGACGACGTTGTTGCCGTCGGCGATCCAGCGCTCGGAGGACTTGGTCGGCATCGCGATGCCGATGGTGCCTCCCTTGGCGCTTCCGGTCGCTTCCTTGCTGCCGCCCTCGCTGTCCTGGCCGCAGGCGGTGAGGGTGAGGGCGAGGGAGGCGGCGCCGGCTATGGCGGTGAGTGCGGCTCGACGAGTACGCATGATCATCATCCTTGATGTCGGGAGGCCGGGTGCGGTCCGGCGGTACGGGTGCCTGGGGGCGGTGCCGGGGAGCGACCGGGAGAGGCTGGGTTGTGTCGGAGTCTGTGCGACTGCGTCGGGTTTTGTGAAGGGGCGTTGTCCGGAACGTTATGCAGGCGTTTCGAATCGCTTCAGCTCACCCGGCAGCCGGGAGCCGAGCGGCGCCATGTCGCCGTCCGCCCCATGCCGCGCGAGCAGGTCCAGGGCGAGCCGTCCGCGCCGCACTCTCTCCTTGGCGGTGGACAGTGTGAGATCGCGCATATGGTGCCCGTACGGGTAGATCCCCGGAGCCTTCGACAGGCCGAACTTCAGATAGAGCGGTGCGCCGCGCCGGATCAGCTCGGCGACCTCGTACATCCGCACATAGCCGCCGAGATCGTCGGGAGCCTCGATGTACATGTCCATCGGGGCGGCCGACACCCGCCGGATCTCGGTGAGGTGATCGAGCGTCAGATCGCTGGGCACGTTGATCGAGTCGCCGCCGAGGTTCTCGTACACGGCGTACGCGGCCGGGTTCACCGGCCCGATCAGCGCCGACACCTTGAGCGTCGTGTCGGCCGGGATGATCCCGGCGACCCGTGCCCGGTGCAGGGTCCACAGCACACCCTCGTCGGCGACGAGCAGGCACTTCACGCCGAGCTCGGTGGCGCGGACGGCGTCCTCGACGCAGCCGGCGACCGCGTCGTGCCCCCGGGCGCGCAGCCCGCCGCCTCTGGAGTCGGTGCGGGTGGAGCCGCCGATGTCCCAGGTGCCGCGGGGCCCGGTGAACAGGCAGAGCTCGATGTCACGCTCGGCGGTCGCCTCCACCATCTCGGTGATCTCCGCGTCGCTGAGCATCCACACGCCCGAGCCCTGGCTGATGCGGTGCACCGGCACGTCGAGCCGCGAGGACTCCTTGAGGACCACGCCGAGGGCCTCGGGGCCCTCCACGGAGGGCACTTCGGTACGCCAGCGTCCGCCACCGGGGAAGGTGTGCGGGGACGCGTCGGAGGGGTCGAGGGCGGGCGCGTTCAGGCCAAGCGCAGCGAGCGCCTGCTCACCGGGTCGTCGGGCCGCGTTGGCGGTGGTCTCGGTCACTGTCTGTCCTTCAGGTTCGATATTTCGGACGAGGATCGCGGCTCTGGATAACGCTCTGGAGGTGCAGGACGCCCAAGGCGTTGGTGGTGCGCCGGTACGAAGTCGTCAGGTCCCCCCGTACCGGCGCACGGCTCAGGGGCGTGTCACGGCCGCAGGAGGACCTTCCCGACCTTCGGGTCGCCGGACCCGACCAGGTCGATGGCCTGTGAGAACTGGTCCAGCGGCAGCTCGTGTGTGACGAGCGGCGCCGGATCGAGCAGCCCGGCCCCGAAGACCCGCACCGTGTGCGCCCAGGCCGCGGGAGGCGCCCCGAACACGGTGTGCACCTCCAGCTGCCGTACGACGAGATCGGTGGGGTCGAGTCCGTCGGCGCCCGCGGCCGGGATACCGGTGAGGACGAGCCGGCCGCCGCGTCTGAGCAGAGCGGCGGCGGTGGTGGCGGCGGACGCCGACCCGGCGGTCTCGATGACGACGTCGAAGTCGTCCGGCAGCTCCTGGTCCCGGGTGCGGAAGTCGGTGGCGCCGAAGGTCCGGGAGAGCTCCGCGCGGTCGGAGCGGGTGCCCACCACCAGCAGCTCCGAGGGCGAACCCGCCTTCAGGAACTGGACGGCGAACATCCCGAGTGTGCCCGTGCCCACGACCGCGACCCGCTCACCGGGCCGCGCGTTCGCCTTGAGCGCGGCGGCGGCGATGCAGGCCGCGGGTTCCAGGAGCGCCGCCGCCGTCAGGTCGGCATCGTCCGGGAGGACGTGCAGCAGCCGGGCCGGCAGGGTGAGGGTGGTGGCCATGGCGCCGGGCTGGGTGAAGCCCGTCTCCTCGTAGCCGGCCGTGCACAGCGTGGTCTCGCCCGCGTGGCAGCGGTCGCAGACCTGGCAGTTCCGGAAGCCCTCGCCCACCACCTTGCGGCCGACGAGGGGCTCCGGCACCCCGGAGCCCACCGCCTCGACCGTGCCGGACCACTCGTGGCCGGGCGTGAGCGGGTAACGGACGTACCCCTCGGGCCGGTTGCCCTGGTAGACCTCGCGGTCGCTGCCGCAGATCCCGACGGCGTGGACGCGGACGAGCGCCTCCCCGGAGGCGGGCTCACGAGGGGCGTGCTCGACGAGCCGGTGCTCGCCGGGCGCCTCGACGACGACGGCACTGGTCACCGCTGGGTGCCCTTCGGCTTGCGCTGCTCCCAGCCCTCGGCCCACAGGTCGAAGCGGGCCTGCTGCTGCGGGAACTCGGCGGCCGCGTCGACGTCCAGCTCGACACCGAGGCCGGGGGCGTCGGAGAGGTGGAAGTAGCCGTCCACGACCTGCGGGGCGCCCTTGACGACCTTCTTGATGTCGGCGTCGGCGAAGTCGTTGAAGTGCTCCAGGATCTTGAAGTTCGGCGCGGTGAAGCCGACCTGGAGCGAGGCGGCGGTCAGCACCGGGCCGCCCACGTTGTGGGGTGCCACCAGCATGTAGTGGGTCTCGGCGGTCGCGGCCAGCTTCCGGGTCTCCCAGATGCCGCCGATGTGGCCGACGTCGGGCTGGATGATGTCCACGGCCTGGCTCTCGAAGAGCTCGCGGAACTCGATGCGGTCGTGGATCCGCTCACCGGTGGCGACCGGGATGTCGACCTTGGCGGCGACCTTCTCCAGTGCCTTGAGGTTCTCCGGCGGGCAGGGCTCCTCCAGCCAGGCGGGCTTGAAGGGCGCGAGGTCCTTGGCCAGCCGTACGGCGGTGGAGGGGGAGAAGCGGCCGTGCATCTCCAGCATCAGTTCGGCGTCCGGCCCGATGGCGTCCCGCACGGCCTCGATGAGGGAGACGGCGTACAGGCTCTGCTCGTGGTCGAGCTCGAAGTGCCCGGTGCCGAAGGGGTCGATCTTGAGCGCCTTGTAGCCGCGCTCCATGACCCCCTGGGCGGCCTTGTGGTAGGCCTCCGGGGTTCGCTCGGTGGTGTACCAGCCGTTGGCGTAGGCCTTGACCTTGTCGGTGACCTTGCCGCCGAGCAGCTGCCAGACCGGCACGCCCAGGGCCTTGCCCTTGATGTCCCAGCAGGCCATCTCGATCACGGCGATACCGGACATCACGATCTCGCCGGCCCGGCCGTAGTCGCCGTACTTCATCCGCTTGACGAGATCCTCGACAGCGAACGGGTCCGACCCGAGAATGTGGTTGGTCTTCGCCTCGTGCAGATAGCCGAGCAGGGCGTCGGTGTGACCCAGCATGCGGGTCTCGCCGACTCCGGTGAGTCCCTCGTCGGTGTGCACCTGGACGTAGGTCAGGTTGCGCCATGGCGTCCCGACCACGTGCGTGCTGATTCCCGTGATGCGCACGTCAGATACTCCCTAGACTCTCTGAGCTTGTTCGAAATTTCGGCTCACGTTCGAAATGCTGGCACGACCGTAAGGACGAGGCGGTCGGGGTGTCAATGGGTCGGGTGGTCGAACGGGTAACGGTTTCCATGGAGCGCCCACATGGCCGCACATCGGCGGTGCGCAGTCGCGCGAACCCGCCCCCCTACCCAACTCCTGCAGCTAGTCGCGTTATTCAACCGTAACGACACTTCCCGCTGCAGCCCTCTTGACCGCCGCGAATTGTTAGCGCTCACAATGACGTCCGCATTCATCGATCGATGCCCACCGGCATCCAGGGAGGTACGAGCGTCGTGTCGGAACCGCCCCCAGCCGCCTTACCGGTCGACCTCACGGGGCTGTCCGGAACCCCCGCGTGACCCGGACGGCGCGGTATCGTCCGCCCGTCCCACAGGACTTGTCGGCAAGCGATCGCCAAGGAGGTGCGACCGTGAACCACGTACAGCTTCGGCCGCCCACCATGGCCGACGTGGCACGCCAGGCCGGGGTGTCCCACCAGACCGTCTCCCGTGTGCTGGGGGATCACCCCAACGTGCGGGACGAGACGCGTGCCAAGGTGCTGCGTGCGATCGAGGAGATGGGCTATCGCCGCAACTCCTCGGCGCGGGCCCTGGCGACCCGGCGCACCCGGACCCTGGGTGTGGTCGCCTCCAACACCACCCTCTACGGACCGGCCAGCACGCTGTTCGCGCTCGAGGAGGCGGCGCGCGCCAAGGGGTACACCGTCTCGACGGTCAGTCTGCGCCGGCTCGCGGTGGAGACCCTCTCCGAGGCCCTGGACCACCTCAGCGAGGGCGGGGTGGAGGGGGTGATCGCCCTCGCTCCGCAGCGCTCGGCGGTCGAGGCCCTCGCCGAACTCCGTCGTCCCTTCCCGGTGGTGGCCGTGGGGACCGGGTCCGGCGCGGAGATCCCCAGCGTCAATGTGGACCAGTGGCTGGGCGGGCGGCTGGCCACTCGTCATCTGCTGGCCGCCGGCCACCGCACGGTCTGGCATCTCGCCGGACCCGAGGACTGGCAGGAGGCGGCCGACCGGGCCGCCGGCTGGCGAGCGACCCTCGAAGCGGCGGGCGTCGAACCGCCGACGCCGCTGCGGGGCGACTGGAGTCCGCTGTCGGGCTATCGTGCGGGCCAGGAACTGGCCGGCTGGGTGGGCCGTGGACTGACCGCCGTCTTCGTCGCCAACGACCAGATGGCGCTGGGGGTGTTGCGGGCGCTGCGGGAGGCGGGCGTACGCACTCCTCAGGACGTCGCGGTGGTCGGCTTCGACGACATCCCGGAATCGGAGTTCTTCGCTCCACCGCTCACCACCGTCCGGCAGGACTTCGCGACGGTGGGCAAGCGAAGCATCGACCTGCTGCTGGATCTCATCGAGGGTCGGGAGCCCTCCGGGGCGCCCGGGGTGGCCATCGAACCGCACCTCGTCGTCCGGGCCAGCACCGCACCCGACTGACGCGGTACCGAGCAGCAACCAATCAGCGCCAATCAGCAACATTCGCACACCAGTACGACCGATATTTCGAATAATGATCGGCAGGCTGGACGCAGTGCGATCGGTCCTGGCTCTTCAAAGGAGAAGAAACATGCTCAACAGAAGGAACTTCCTCACTGCGGCGATCGGCGTGGCGGCGGCGGGCACCCTGGCGGCCTGTGCCAAGGAGGACGGGGGCTCCAGCACCTCCTCCGACGGCAGCAAGACGATCACCCTCGGCTTCTCCCAGGTCGGCTCCGAGAGCGGCTGGCGCAGCGCCAACACCGACTCGGTGAAGTCCGCGGCCAAGGAGGCGGGGTACAACCTGAAGTTCTCCGACGCCCAGCAGAAGCAGGAGAACCAGATCTCCGCCATCCGCAGCTACATCGCGCAGAAGGTGGACGTCATCGCCTTCTCCCCGGTCGTCGTCACCGGCTGGGACGCGGTGCTCAAGGAGGCCAAGGCCGCGAAGATCCCGGTGGTCCTCACCGACCGCTCCGTCGAGACCTCCGACCAGTCCCTGTACGTCACCCTGGTCGGCTCCGACTTCACCGACGAGGGCCGCCGCGCCGCCAGGATCCTGGAGAAGGTCCTGACGAAGGCCGGTCACAAGGGCCCCGTGAAGATCGCCCAGCTGGAGGGCACCACCGGTGCCGCCCCCGCCATCGAGCGCGCCAAGGGCTTCAAGGAGGTCATGGACGCGGACCACGCGGACGACTGGAAGATCGTCGTCAGCCAGACCGGTGACTTCACCCGCGCCGGCGGCAAGCAGGTCATGGCGGCCTTCCTCCAGTCCAACCCGGACGTCAACGTGCTCTTCGCGCACAACGACGACATGGCCATCGGTGCCATCCAGTCCATCGAGGCGGCGGGCAAGAAGCCCGGCAAGGACATCCTGATCGTCTCGATCGACGGCGTGAAGGACGGCTTCGTGGCCATGTCCGAGGGCAAGATCAACGCCATCGTCGAGTGCAACCCGCTGCTCGGCCCCCAGCTGATGGACGTCGTGAAGAAGGTCAAGAACGGCGAGTCGGTCGAGCGCTGGATCAAGACCAAGGAGGGCGACTTCATGCAGGACCAGGCCAAGGCCGCGCTCCCCAGCCGCAAGTACTGAGCTACCGCTACCGCGCGTACTGAACTACCGCGCGTACTGACCGACCGCGGCACCGCGGTACCGACCTACCGCACTCACCGGCAGGGAGCCTCCGGCAGGCCGAGCACACCTCGGCTCAAGGAGGCTCCCCGCGGGCCGAGAACGAGATTCGATGAGTCCATGAGGAGCGCTGCCATGGCAGAGCCGCAGCCCGTCCTGGAGATGACGGGCATAGTCAAAGAGTTTCCGGGGGTAAGGGCTCTGTCGGGCGTCGACTTCCGGCTCTTCCCCGGCGAGATCCACGCCCTGATGGGCGAGAACGGGGCAGGGAAGTCCACTCTGATCAAGGTGCTGACGGGGGTCTACACCCTGGACGGCGGCACCATCACCCTCGACGGCAAGGCCGTGCATATCGGCAGCCCGCTGCAGGCGCAGCAGGCCGGCATCAGCACGGTCTACCAGGAGGTCAACCTCTGCCCCAACCTGTCGGTGGCGGAGAACATCTTCATCGGACGTGAACCCACCCGCGCGGGCCGCATCCAGTGGAAGCGCATGCGCAAGGAGGCGGCGGAGCTCGTCGACCGTCTCGGCCTCGACATCGACGTCACCGCGCCGCTGTCCTCGTACCCCCTCGCGGTGCAGCAACTGGTCGCGATCGTACGGTCGGTGGGCACCGGCGACAGCGACGGCGAGGGCTCCGGCACCAAGGTCCTGGTCCTGGACGAGCCGACCTCCAGCCTCGACCGTGACGAGGTCCTCGAACTGTTCCGCCTGATGCGGCAGTTGAGGGACGAGGGCGTGGCGATCCTCTTCGTCTCCCACTTCCTCGACCAGATCTACGAGATCTGCGACCGCATGACCGTGCTGCGCAACGGCACCCTGGTCGGCGAGCACATGGTCCGCGACCTCGACCAGGTCGCGCTCATCGAGCTGATGATCGGCAAGGCCCTGGACCAGCTGGAGGAGCTCCACGACCACCAACTCCACGCGGACGTGGGCGAGTCGCTGCTGAAGGCGGAGGGCCTCGGCAGGACCGGCGGCATCGCCCCCTTCGACCTGGACATCAAGAAGGGCGAGGTCGTCGGCCTCGCGGGACTGCTCGGCTCCGGCCGCACCGAACTGGCCCGGCTGCTCTTCGGCGCCGACCAGCCGGACAGCGGCACGGTGACCATCGGCGGCAAACAGGTCTCCATGAGCGCCCCGAACGACGCCATCGGCGCCGGCGTCGCGTTCTGCTCGGAGAACCGCAAGACCGAGGGCCTGGTCCCGGATCTGACAGTCCGTGAGAACATCATCCTCGCCCTGCAGGCGGCCCGCGGCTGGACCCGGCCCATCCCCACCGCACAGCGCGACGAACTCGTCGCCAAGTACATCAAGGCACTGGATATCCGCCCCGCCAACCCGGAGGCCAGGGTCGGCCAGCTGAGCGGCGGAAACCAGCAGAAGGTGCTGCTCGCCCGCTGGCTGATCACCCAGCCCAAGCTGCTGATCCTGGACGAGCCGACGCGCGGCATCGACATCGGTGCCAAGACGGAGATCCAGAAGCTGGTGGTCTCCCTCTCCGAGGACGGCATGTCCGTGCTCTACATCGCGGCCGAGCTGGAGGAGGTCCTCCGCCTCAGCCACACCATCGGGGTGCTGCGCGACCGCAAGCTGGTGGCACAGCTCACCAACGGGCCCGAGATCACCCCCAGCAAGATCCTCGAGACCATCGCGAGCGGAGAACACCAGTGACCACCACCTCCCGCTGGCGAGCACTGACGCGCCATCACCTGTTCTGGCCGGTCGCGGTCCTGGTTGCCCTGCTGCTCGTCAACGTCCCCTTCACGCCCGACTTCTTCGCGATCCGCATGACGAACGGCCACCTCTACGGCAGCCTCGTCTCGATCGTGCTGTTCGGCTCGCCCCTGATCCTGGTGGCGGTCGGCATGACCCTGGTCATCGCCACCGGCGGCATCGACCTCTCGGTCGGCGCCGTGGTCGCCATCACCGGGGCCCTGACCTGTTCGTACATCAGCGACCAGGCCGACCAGGGCGCCCTGTCCGCGGTGCTGCTCGCGATGGGCCTCGGCCTGATCGCGGCGGTGGTCTGCGGCCTGTGGAACGGCTTCCTCGTCGCCAGGATGGGCATCCAGCCCATCATCGCGACCCTCATCATCATGGTCGCAGGGCGCGGTGTCGCCCAGCTGATCACCGACGGCCAGATCATCACCATCAACAGCGAGCCGTACAAGCTCATCGGCGGCGGCTACTGGCTGACGCTGCCCTTCTCCATCTTCGTGGTGGCCGCGGTCGTGGCCGTCACCGTCCTGCTGACCCGCCGCACGGCCCTCGGTCTGCTCGTCGAGTCGGTGGGCGGCAACGCCGAGGCCAGCCGTCTGGTGGGCATCCGGTCGATGCGCATCAAGATCATGGTGTACGTGTTCTGCGCGGTGTGCGCAGGCATCGCGGGCCTGATGATCAGCTCCAACACCTCGGCCGCGGACGGCAACAACGCCGGCCTGTGGATCGAACTCGACGCCATCCTCGCCGTCGTCATCGGCGGCACCTCGCTGCTCGGCGGACGCTTCTCCATCGGAGGCACGGTCGTCGGCGCCCTGGTCATCCAGACCCTCACGACGACGATCTACACCATCGGCGTTCCCACCCAGACCAACCTGGTCTTCAAGGCAGCCGTCGTCATCGTCGTGTGCCTGCTCCAGTCCCCGAAGTTCCGCGCCAAGGTCTTCGGCGCCCGCGCGAAGGCGGCGGGCCCGGCAGCGCCCGCCGCGGTCGCCGAGCCTGCCGAGCCCGCTCCCAAGATGGAGGTGTCGTGATGAGTACGACCACCAGGACTCCCGCGACACCGGGCGCGCCGCAGCGTCGTACGACGTCCAGGTCCGCCCGTCTGCTCGGCGACCGACGGCTGCCCGTCCTGGTCACGGCCGCGCTGTTCCTCGTGATGTACATCGCGGGCCTCAGCCGCTACCAGAACTACGGCTTCGGCGACTCGCAGGTGTTCCTCAACCTGTTCATCGACAACGGCTATCTGCTGGTCGCCGCCGTCGGGGCCACCTTCGTCATCATGTCCGGCGGCATCGACCTGTCCGTGGGCTCGGTGATCGGCTTCACGACGATGCTCACGGCGTGGCTGGTACAGGACGTGGGTCTGCCCCTGCTCCTGGTGATCCCGATATCCCTGGCCGTGGGAGCGTTCGGCGGCTTCCTCATGGGCTATGTGATCCACAACTTCGAGATCCAGCCGTTCATCGTGACGCTCGCCGGTCTCTTCCTCTTCCGGGGCCTGTGTCTGGTCATCAGCAAGGAGTCGATCGCCATCGACGACTCCGAGGTGAGCAGCCTCGCCCAGACGCGAGTGCCGCTGGGCGTGGGGGAGTTGTCGATCGGCGCCGTCGTGGCCCTGGTCGTCCTGGCCGCGGCCTTCTACATCCTGCACTACACCCGTTTCGGACGCCGGGTCTACGCCATCGGCGGCAACGAGCAGTCGGCCCTGCTGATGGGCCTCCCGCTGGGCGGCACGAAGATCGCGGTCTACACGATGAGCGGCTTCTGCTCCGCGCTGGCCGGCCTGCTCTTCATGCTCTACATCCAGTCCGGTGACCCGCTGCACGCCGTGGGCATGGAACTCGACGCGATCGCCGCGGTGGTCATCGGCGGCACCCTGCTGACGGGCGGCTCCGGCTACGTCCTCGGCACCCTCTTCGGCGTCCTCGTCCTCGGCCTGATCAAGAGCATCATCCAGTTCGAGGGCACGCTCAGCTCCTGGTGGACGAAGATCGCCACCGGTGTGCTGCTCTGCGCGTTCATCCTGATCCAGCGCGTGATGACGGCCCGTAAGAAAACCTGAGCCGACGGGGAACCGGCGATGTCGGTTTCGATGCGATGGGAGTGGATCATCCTCCGCCCGCCGTGCCGGAACGGCCGGTTCCCCACACAACCTTCACGGCTTTCTCTAGGAACGCCGCCGGTCGGGAACCTAATCTTCCCGCGTCATGGACTTCTGCCTCCCGTGCCGACGGCACCTCAACGGCGCCCTCGCCTGCCCGGGCTGCGGCACCCCGGCCCACGAACTGCACGCGTACGCGACCGAGTCGTACCCTTCCACCACTTTGCCGCAGGCGGCCGCGGTTCCCCTCGGAGGCGACGGATACGCGGTCGCGTACGGGAGCCAGGGCACGGGCGAGGCGTACGAGGCTCACGCCGCGGGCCCCACGTACGGGGCCCCTCACGTGGCCGCCTCGTACGAGAGTGGCCAGGGGAGTGCCGCGTACGGCGATCAGGCCGAGGCCGGTGCGGCGGCGGAGGCCGACGAGGGCCACGACGGGACCGAGCGGCTGGAGGCGGCCCCGACGGCGGTCGAGCCCGTGGGCGGCGGCCGGGCGGCGCGGCGACGTGAACGAGGCCGTGGTGGCCGGAGCGCGCAGGCACAGGACGACTCCGAGGGCTACGACGACGCCGACGAGTACGACGAGGAGGACCCCGACGACTCCACCGGCGGAGCCAGTCGTCGTGATCGCAAAGCGGCGGCCCACCGCCGACGTCGTCGCAGGACCCTGCTGATCGCCGCCGGCTTCGTGCTCGCGGCCGGCGGTCTGAGCCTCGCGGAGCTGGGCATGGACGCTCCGGGATCCTCCCCCAAGCCGGCCGCGGCGGGCGGGGAGTCGGCCGAGGACGGCGGCTCCCCGAAGGCGAGTGACTCGGCGTCGACGGCCGACGGCTCCAGGGGAATCGTTCCCTCGGTCTCGCCCACGGCAGGGCCTTCCGAGTCCCCGTCGGCCTCCGCCTCCAAGAGCGAGGACGCCGACGCGAGCAGGAGCCCCGCCGCCCAGTCCGCGCCCGCCAAAGCTCCTGGCGGGTCGACCCCGACCGCGACAGCCACGTCCACGAGCGGCGGCTCGGCCCCCACCGCCACCCCCACCACGGCCCCCACCCCCGACCCGTCACCGTCGGAGTGTCAACGCTTCCTGTGGTGGTGCACCTGATTTGTTCGCTTCTGTGAACATTGAGCGAAACGCCGGTCACAGATGCTGGAAGAAGCGGGTCCGCCATGTCGGGGGGTATTCGGGCGGGTAATAGGAGGCGAGCTCGCTGACGCCGTCGTATCTCGTCCAGAGCAGGTGCTGTGGGACGGTGACGTAGCCGAGGGTTTCGAGTGCCTCCTCGACCCGTTCGCGGTCCGTGGCCCGGAAAAGCTCGCGCTCCTCGTCGGCGTCGTGGCTCCCGGGGACGCCGAGCGCGACAGTGGCAAGATCACCGAAGTTGCTGACGGTCACGCTGATGTGCTCCGCGCTGTCGGTCACGCTCTGCGGGATGACGATCGTGCCGTGGTGGCTGGCGTCCTGGATGTGCCGATCGACGTCGCACGCGCAGCGGAACCGCTCGTCCAGAAGGGATACGAGCCATTCGAACTTCGCTCGGGTGGCCACGTGGTCGTAGTCGCGGGGAAACTCCATGTGATCCGGGTCGTCGAGCTGCCTGAGCAGTGCCCAGGTTTGTCGGTCGTCAAGGTTCATGCCTGTCCTCTCCCTGTCGGATCCCGCCACGCCCACGCCGCCGCGTTCCTGGCCTTCAGGGTGCGGGAACACCCCCGGCCGCGGCTGCGCGTCACGCGTCCCGCATCCGCCGCAACAAATCCCGCAACGCCTCCCGCTCGCCCACCGACAACCCCGCCAGCGGCTCCCGCGCGAACCGCAACCCCTCCCGCAGCTCCCGCGTCACCCGCCGCCCCTCCTCCGTCGCCGCCGCCACCTTCACCCGCCGGTCCGCCGGATCGGGCCGCCGCTCCACCAGCCCCCGCGCTTCGAGCCGGTCCACGATCCCCGTGACATTGGACGGCTCGCACTTCAATTTCTGGGCCAGTTTGCGCATGGGCAGCGGCTGAAGGGACAGCAGACTCAGCAGCCGCGCCTGCGCCCCGGTGAGGGCGTGCTCCGCGGCCGCGTCCTCGTAGTCCGAGTAGAAGCGGGCCACCACATCGCCGATGAGCTCGACGACCTCCAGGGTCAGCGCGTCGGGCCGGGTCGTGTGAGGAGTGGACATGTGCCCCAGGGTACCCCGTTACTTGACAACCTGAAATATTCAGAGGCATCGTTGTTTCAGGTACTGAAGTAAATGGAAAGGTCGCAGGCATCATGATCAACCGCGAATGGCACCTCGTCTCCCGCCCGGTCGGCTGGCCCAAGCCCGAGGACTTCGCCCTGGTCGAAGCCGAGGCCCCGACCCCCGGTGAGGGCCAGGTACTGGTCCGCAACAAGTACCTCTCCGTCGACCCGTACATGCGCGGCCGCATGAGCGCCGCGAAGTCGTACACCGCACCCTTCGAGCTCGGCAAGGTCATGCAGGGCGGCGCGGTCGGCGAGGTCGTGGAGTCCAACGCCGAGGGCATCGCCGTCGGCGACCACGTCCTGCACTTCTTCGGCTGGCGCGAGCACGCGGTCATGGACGCGAAGAACGCCGTCAAGGTCGACGCGGACGCCGCGCCCCTGTCGACGTACCTCGGCGTCCTCGGCATGACCGGCCTCACCGCCTACGCCGGCCTCCTGCGCACCGCCTCCTTCAAGGAGGGCGACTCGGTCTTCGTCTCCGGCGCCGCGGGTGCCGTCGGCAGCCAGGTCGGCCAGATCGCCAAGCTCAAGGGCGCCTCCCGGGTCATCGGCTCGGCCGGCTCGGACGACAAGGTCAAGCTGCTCGTCGAGGAGTACGGCTTCGACGCGGCCTTCAACTACAAGAACGGCAAGGTCAGCGACCAGCTCCGCGAGGCCGCCCCGGACGGCGTCGACATCTACTTCGACAACGTCGGCGGCGATCACCTGGAGGCCGCCATCGGCTCCCTCAACCAGGGCGGCCGGATCGCGGTGTGCGGCATGATCTCCGTCTACAACAACACCGAGGCCGCGCCCGGCCCCCGCAACCTCGCCCGCCTCATCCAGACCCGCGGCCGCATCGAGGGCTTCCTGGTCGGCGACCACTACGACCTCCAGCCGGAGTTCGTCGCCGAGGTCGGCCCGTGGGTGGCCTCCGGCGAGCTCAAGTACCGCGAGACGGTCGTCGAGGGCATCGAGAACAACCTGGAGGCGTTCCTCGGGGTCCTGCGCGGCGACAACACCGGAAAGATGATCGTCAAGCTGTGACGTGACGCTCGTCCGACGGAGCTCGTCGGTCGTACCCGGCGGAGGCGGCACCCCTGAACGTGGGGTGCCGCCTCCGCTCCTGTCATACGGCCAGAGCCGCCTGGTGTACGGCCCTCACCAGCCGCTCGTTCTCCGGCGCCGCCCCTCCCGGGAACGCCATCCGGCGACGGGTGTAGCCGTAGGCCAGCCCGCTGCGGGGGTCGGCGAAGGCCTGGGAGCCGCCCGCGCCGCTGTGGCCGAAGGCGCCCGCGCCGAGGAAGGGGTACCACATGTCGGACACGGCCTGGAACCCCAGACCGTACGACTTGTGCGCCCGGGCGACCAGGTCGTAGCCGATGGAGTGGATCTGGCCCACCTCCGCGATCGTGTCGGGCTTCAACAGCGGCGGCCGGTCGGCGACTTCGCTGATCGCCGCCGCGTACATCCCGGCCAGCCCGCGCGCCGCCGCCACGCCACCCGCCGACGCCGGTCCCTTCGCGCGTACGGCACGGGAGTTGGCGTAGTCGGCGAGGTCGCCCGCCTGAGGCACATGCTGGTTGAAGGCGATCGCGGTCAGGGTGTGCGGGCCCGTCGGTGCCGCGTCCAGCAGGGCCTGCTGCGTGGCCGTCGGCATCATCGCCTGCACCGAGCGGTAACGGGGTTCGAGGGACTCGGGCAGCCCCAGGTGGAAGTCCAGCCCGTACGGCGCCCGAATCCGCTCCTCGTACACCTCCTGGAGCGAATGGCCCGTCGCCCGCCGTACGATCTCGCCGCTGAGCGCGCCGATGACGAGCGCGTGGTAGCCGAACGCCGTGCCCGGCCGCCAGAACGGCTTCTGGTCCGCGAGCCGTTCCGCCACCGCCCGGTCGTCCGCCAGCTCCTGCGCGGTGAACCCGGCGTCCAGGCCGACCACTCCGGCCCGGTGCGCCAACAGGTCCCGCAGGGTCAGCTGGCCCTTGCCCTCGGCCGCGAACTCCGGCCAGTAGTAGGTCACTTTGCGGTCCAGCTCCAGGGTGCCCTCCTGGACGAGGAGCGCCACGACCAGATGGGCGGCACCCTTGGTCGACGAGAACACGCCGTAGAGGGAGTCAGGGCCGACCCCCTCGCCGGCCCACAGGTCGACGACCCGCCGGCCGTGCACGAACGCGCTCAACTGACCTTCGTAGTCCGGCCGTTCGCCTGCCACGAACGCGGCGAACTCCTCGCGCACCGCCTCGAAGCCGTCCGCGACGGTGCCGTGGATCTCCTGCGTCATCCGCTCTCCTCAACCTCAACCGCTGCTCGCGTGCGCCATGGTGAACAACGCCCGTCCGACCTGGGCGAACTCCCCCTTCGGATGATCCCGGAAGAGAGGCTCGGTGCCGAACAGAACGGCTTGGGGGCCGCTGACGACCGAGGGCTGCCCGGCCGCGGCGGCGGGACCGCCGGAGCCGTCCGGCAGGGACCGCCAGTGCCCGGAGACCAGCGGGTTCCCGGCGGCGTACGACTGCTCCACGCGCACCCCGGGCCCGAGATCGGTGAACCAGACCGGCGTGTAGACGAACCCGGCGTCAGGGGAGCCCGGGGCCCCGGCCGTCACCGGACCCGAACTCACCACGCGCACCACGCCGTTGGCGTCCCCGTTGCCCTCCACCGGCTTGGCCGCCAACAGGCCTGTGGCCGCGCTCAGTTCGGCCCCGATGGTCCCGCGCCCGACGAGCCCGTGCCCGGCGCCCAGGAAGGCGTCCAGAGCCGTACGGGCGCCGCTGGTGAGGGCGTCGCGGTCCAGCCCCGCCGACACGAACAGCACATCCACCGACGACCAGTCGAAACCGGCGTTCAGGACGGCCGTCGAGACCGGGACGACCTCGAAGTCCATCTCCCGCAGCGCGAACAGCTCACCGGGCGTCACGGCCGCGGCCACCCGCGTGCGGCGCAGCTCGGCCGTGCCGGTCTGCCGTGTCGCGTCGAAGACCACGTCGTACGTCCGGGCGGTCACCATCGCCTTCGCCCGCGCCGACGCCGGCACGATCGCACTGCCGTCGGCTGACCGTCGTACCGGAACACCCTGCCGGAGAAGGGAGTTGAGGGCCGCGATCTCCTGCGGGTCGGTCAGCCGCAGCAGCAGGTCGCCGCGCGGCGCGGCGACCCGACCGACGTCAGCGGCGGTCCGGACCGGGCGCAGCGGCGCACCCACCAGGCGACCGGAGCGGACCGGGTCGACCCTCGCACCCCACAGCCGGCCCAGGCTCCAGCCCGAGATGTCGTACATCACCGAGACCTTGTCGCTGATGTCCCGACCGTCCGCGAGCAGCACGTTCGCCAGACCCCGCTTCGGCTGGCGCATGTCGACGACGTACGACCCCTTCGCGTACGTCCGTCCGCCGAGCCCGAGTTCACGGGTCGCGCGGGTGACGCGGACGTCGTTGGCGAGGAGGTGGTCGACGAGACGGGCGGCGGCGGTGTCGGTCGTGCCGGCCGGAATCACGTACGCGCGCGGGAAGTCGGTGGTGTACACGTCCTCGGGCCCGATGCCCGGCACCCCGGGGACCGTCTCCTCGGACACCGGCACCTGGTCGGCGCCCGCCGCCCCGCGCCGGAAGACCTCGATCTGGTCGGCGATCAGTGAAGTGCGGTTGCTCCGCACGAAGTTGAGCGTGGACCGGATCGCCGCCCCCGCCACATCCGTGTTGACCGCGGACCGGCGCCGGAGCTCCTCGGCGGACAGGCTGTCGTAGAGGGAGTTGTTGACGGCCAGCGGGATCTCCACGGTGTGCGCGGCGACCGTGCCGTGGAAGGCCGCGTACTGCGGGGTGAAGATCGGCGGCCAGTCGTCCCAGCCCTCCTCCTGGTCCCGGAAGGGGATCTGCGCGGGCTCGACACCGTCCTTCGCGGGCGTGAAGCCGAGGCCGTTGACGGCGGCCTCCATGCCGAGCGCGTTGGCGTAGGTGTTCTTCAGGAAGAGGTCGTACTCGTAGTTCTCGCCGTGCGGGGGAGTGGTGGGCTCGATGAGGGTGCCGTTGACGTAACCGTGCAGGTCGAGCATGACGGCGGGCTGCTTGTCGATCTCGATCTGCCGCATCGCCCGCACCTCGGGCTGCGAGGCGGTCACGAAGTCCCGGTTGAGGTCGAAGCCGTTGGCGTTCGCCCGGGTTCCGGCGATACGGCCGTCCGGGTTGGCGGTGATGTTGAAGTACAGCCGGGAGTGGGCGAGAAGGTCCTTCGTGCGCGTGTCCGTGGCGGTGGCGAGCTGCTCGACGATCTTCAGGGAGGCGTCGGTGCCCTCCCACTCGTTGCCGTGGATGTTGTTGTTGAAGAAGACCGGCGCCTTGTAACCCGCCTTGATCTCCTTCGACTTGGCGGCCGCCGCCGGCGCGTTCTCGATCAGCTCGCGCATCCGCTCCTGGGCGCGTGTCTGGGCGGCGGTCTCCGGAGCGGTCACGGTGACGAGGTAGAGCCGGTGTCCACCCGCCGACCGTCCCGCGATCTCGACGCTGACCCGGTCGCCGAGCCGCTGGAGGGCGTTCAGTTTCGGCGCGATCGCGTGGTATGGCGTGAGACCCAGCCTGACCGACTTGTCGGCCGGGTTCACGGGGTCGGGGGTGAGGACCTGCTCGCGCGGATAGCCGCGGGCGGTGTCCGTGAAGCCGGTGGTCGGTGCCGTGAGCGCCCGCAGGGCGGCGCTCTCGGGGGTCCGGGCCGGGCCCTGGTCGCCGGCGCTCTCGCGGGTGGGCGGCTCGGGGTCCGCGGTCGCGCTGTTCGGGGTGAGCAGCAGTGCGCTCGTGAGGGCGATGAGCAGGACGGGTCTCGCAGGAACGGTTCTCGTGGTGTGCACGTGTACCTCCTCCGGGGCTTCCTGAGATCGGTACGGCGAGATGTACCTGTTCGACTCAACCGCAACAAGAGGGAGTTCGTGGCGCGGATGCCCCGGATGGCGCATCTCGTGCCTGCCGGACGGGGCATGCTGAGGTCATCGGAAGCGGGCGGCGAGCGAGTCCCACAGGAGAAGCCCATGGCCACGATCCCTTCGCTGATACCTTCGCTCCCCGGCAGGGACGACGTCCTGCGCATGGCGAGGAACACCACCGACATCACCGGCCAACTCCTGGACACGGCCGGGAACATCACGAGGATCGCGATCAACACCCTCGACCCGCGGGACGGTTCGGGCACCGAGGCGCTGCGTGTGCTGCGCGAGACGACGGCGGAACTGGCCGAGGCGAGCGCGTCCCCGCAGGCCCAGGAGGCGTTCTACCGGATCGTCGACACCCTCACCCGGCTCGGCACGACGGGCGCCCCGCTGGCGGTCCACCCGGTCAGCGAACCGGCCCAGGCCCTGCTGGCGGTTCTCGGCGACAGCCTGCTCCCCGTCCTGGACGCGGTGGAACCGGCGGTCGAGGAGTTCGCGACCGCGCTCGGCGAACTGGTCGAGGCCACCTCGCCCCTGCTCCCCGCGACGGCGGGCGTGGCCGCCGGGGTGCTGCTCGCCCTCACCCCGCTGATCCGCGCGGCGACCGACGTACTGCGCGACTCGACGCCCGAACTCCGCCGGATCGCCGACGCGTTGACGGCGGCGCTGGCCCCGCTGATGCCGTTGCAGCTGGCGCTGGCCGAACGGGCGGCGGGCGTCGGCGCAGGAGTCGTACGCGCGACGCTCCCGCCCCTCGCCGACCTCACGGACGCGGCGGCGGCCACGGCGAAGGCGGCCCGGCCGGTGCTGATCGCGGGCGAGGAACTGTTCGTGTCCGGGCTTGAGCGGCTACAGCCCGCGCTGATGGCGGCCGCCTCCCGCACCGGCGGCGTGGCGCGGGCGGTCGCCGTACGGGTGTCGGCGGCGGTGTCCCCGGCGGCGGAACAGGGGGTGGTGGTGGCCGTATCTCCAGCCTGAGGGGCACCCGATAAGCTTCCGGCCATGCGTGATCTCGGGGCGGGCTTCCACTATCTCCTGAAGGGCCAACGGTGGGTGGCCCGGCACGGCAAGCAGTACGGCTTCGGACTGATCCCGGGTCTGATCACCCTGGTGCTGTACGCGGCGGCGCTGGTGGCCCTGGCGACCTGGGGCGAGGACTTCGTGTCCTGGGCGACGCCGTTCGCCGACGACTGGTCGAGCCCGTGGCAGGGCGTGTTCCGAGGCTTCCTCACGGTGGTCCTGTTCGCCCTGGCCCTCCTCCTCTCGGTCCTCACCTTCACGGCGGTCACCCTCCTGATCGGCCAGCCGTTCTACGAGAACCTCTCCGAGAAGGTCGACCGGGACGTCTCCCCGGACGGCACGGCCCCGGAATCCGGCCTCCCCCTCTGGCGCGAACTGTGGATCTCGGCGAGGGACAGCCTCCGCATCCTGATCCGCGCACTCCTGTGGGCGGTCCTCCTCTTCGCCCTCGGCTTCATCCCGCTGGCCGGCCAGACCGTGGTCCCGGTGCTCGGCTTCTTCGTGACGGGCTTCTTCCTCACGGAGGAACTGACAGGGGTGGCCCTCCAGCGCCGAGGCGTCGACCTCCGAGCCCGTCTCACCCTCCTCCGCTCCCGCAAACCCCTCATCTGGGGCTTCGGCACCCCCCTGGGCCTCGCCTTCCTGGTCCCCTTCGTAGCGGTATTCCTGATGCCGGGTGCAGTGGCCGGCGCAACCCTGATGGCCCGCGACCTGCTGGGCGAGGAAACCCGCGACGAGAACGAGGCCGCCGAGGGGGAGCCGCTGCAGGGCCAACTCGGCACCTGACTTCGTCTCGCCCCCGCCAGGGGCTCCGCCCCCGACCTCACCGGGGCTGCGTCCCCACGACCTCACCGGGGCTGCGCCCCCCGGACCTCACCGGGGCTGCGCCCCCCGGACCTCACCGGGGCTGCGCCCCCCGGACCTCACCGGGGCTGCGCCCCCCGGACCTCACCGGGTCTCCGCCCCCCGGACCTCACCAGGGCTCCGCCCCCCGGCCTCACCGGGTCTCCGTCCTCCGACCTCACCGGGGCTGCGCCCCCCCCGACCTCACCGGGGCTGCGTCCCCCGACCCCGCCAGGGGCTACGTCTCGACCTTCCGGAGTTCCGCCCCCGGACTCCCCCAGGGCCACGCGTAGACCCCGCCAGGGGCTGCGCCCCTCAATCCCACCGGGGCTCCGCCCCTGCACCCCGCCAGGGCCGCGCCCCCAACCCCCTGGCTCCCGTCGGGGTCGAGGGGCGCAGCCCCCGGTGGGGTCGAAGGGGCGGCAGCCCCTGGGGATGGGACGGGTAGGGGCGGCGGGGGCGAGAAAAACCCGGAGCCACCCCACCCCCCCCAACCCCCCAACCCCCCAACCCCCCACCCACCTCCCCAATCCCCTACGCCCCCACCGCCACCACCACAATCGCCCGCACCTGCGCGATGATGTCCAGCCGGTTCCGCACGAACGCCGGGTCCGTGACCTCCGTCGTGTTCCCGGCCCCGAACTCCAGCACAGGCGTGTGCACATGCCCACCCGGCAGCACCCCGTGCAACCCCAACCGGTCCCGCAACAACGTGGCCCGGTACGCGATCTCGTTGGAGAGGTAGTTCCCCCCACCCCCGGCACGCGCAGCGGACCCCTCGGTCGGCCCGTCCGGACGGACAACCGGCTGCGTCCCACCCGCCGGAATCTCGGTCACACTCGTGTTGTCGTACACCGGAAACCGCCCGGTGTCCGCCTCCACGATCGCCTTGTACGGCAGCGTCGTCGTGGTCCACTGCGGCTGCGAGGCCGGATCGGCGACCGGAACCGTCTCCGTCACCCCGATGTTGTCGTTGTCCGGAAACCCGCCCCGCCAGGCCCCGTTGGTCCGCTCGACATCGAACCGCCCCACCCGCCCCTGACTCACGGTCGTGAAGAGATCCACCTTCTTCAGATACGGCCGCAGCACCCGCTCCACGGTCCCTTCCGTGAAGTCCCGCCACCGGACCGGAAAGACGACGGTCTCCACTCGCGCGGGCCCCGCCGCAGTCCGGATCACCGTCCCGTCGAGCGCGAGCGCGCTCGCCCCCGAGGGATTGGATATCCGTATGTCCCGGTCCAGCGTGAACGGATCGAACCCGGTGACGAGCACCCGCTTCAGCCGGTCGCCCGCCGGATACCGCACAGCGGTCTGCCCCCGCGAGTTCCGCTCCAACTCGCCGAGCAGAGAGTCCCGTTGCCCGTCCGACAGCCCGAACGACGGCTCCCAGGTCCGCACTTCACGCGTCATCGCCAACCGCGCCCAGTACAGCGGCCGATCGTCGTCCCGGCTCAGATCCCCACCGGCGGGCCCCCGCCCCTGTGCCCGGTCCACGGCCCGCTTCCACAGCGCCGACCCCTGCCGTACGACGACCTTCCGCGCCGCCGCATAGGAGTGCGCCGACCCGAGCGCCCGAGTGAAGCGAAGCGTCACGGCGTCGAATCCGGAGCGCTCGAGGATCTCCCGCGGCACCGCCTTGTCGAGCCGCTGCTCCTCCACCGTGGGCGGGGGAGCGGCCTGGGCCGCGGCCGGGGTCGCCGGGACCACCGGTCCCGCCAGCAGGGTCAGTCCGAGGACGCCGATCCGAACGAAGAGGGATCTCAAGGGAGTTCAGGCCTTCCGTCGCTGTGGGGCGCGAGTGGTGCCGGACGACGGCAGTATCGCGTGACGGAAGTGGTCTACGCCATGGGGAGCGAGGCACCGGGAATCCTCAGGTGTCCCGGAACCGGGCCCGGTGTCCGTCTCGCAGATCAGTGCGGTGGCGAGCAGCTCGCGGTGATCCACGAGACGGCCCGTGCTCGGCGGCCTGCTCGTGCCCCGTCTTCATCGACTCCTCGGCCGGCCCTCGCAACGACAGGTAGGGCGTGGCGTGGCCCCAGCCCTCCTTCGGGGTGCCGGGCCCGTAGCCGCCGCCCCGGCTCAACGTCAGGACCGCCGGCTTGCCCTTGAGCGCGCCCAGTTCGCCGGGGCCGGCGTCGACCACGTCCGAAGGCTTCCGCACGCTCAGCCACCCCAAGGGCATCCACATACAAGGCCGCTGGAACGCCACCCGCCTGCTGCGCCCCCCTTCAACAAGCGCACCGAAACCCTCCTCAACTTCTTCCTCCGGTGAAGCAGGCGGGTGATACTTCCGCTCATGAAGGCAGCCAACCTGGGCGTACTCTTCCTCATCGAGCTCGGCGCCCTGGCGGGTGCCGCTTACTGGGGCTTCACCCTGGATGTCACCGCGTCCTGGCTGCCGGGCCTCGCCGCCCCCGCCGTACTCATCGTCTTGTGGGCCCTGTTCGGCTCACCCCGCGCGAAGTACAAGGCGAGCGGCGCCGGCCGCGTCGGCTTCGAGGTGCTGTGGTTCGGGGCGGGCGCGGTCGCCCTGTTCGCCGCCGGTGCCCACGTCTGGGCGTTCGCCTTCGCCCTCGTGTGCGCGATGAGCAAGACGCTGGCCGTCAACTGGGGCCAGTAGCAGACAGGTTCAGGACTCCTCGCCCAGCAGCCCCAGAAAGTCCCGGAACGCCCCCGGCATGTCCACCGACTCCGGGTCCAGCAGCCACTGGTACTGAAGACCGTCCATCACGGCGACCAGCAGGGGAGCCGTACGCTCGGGCGTGAGGCCGTTCGGAAGCCGGTCGCCGTACTCCGCGCGCAGGGCCACCGCCATCGACGCGCGCACCCGGGCGTAACGGTCGGTGAAGTACTCCCGCGCCGGATGCTCCTCCGTCACGCTCTCGCCGAGCAGCGCCGAGAAGGTCTGGATGATGCCGGGCCGCATGGCGTTGTACTCGACGAGCGAGGCGAGCAGGTCGACCCGCCAGTTGCCGTTCGGGACGGCGTCCCACTTGTCCCGCTCCTCCAGCACCGCGACCAGCAGCGCGTCCTTCGTCGGGAAGTGGTGCAGCAGCCCCTGCTGGGTCAGCCCGACCCGCTCGGCCACCGCGGCCAGGCTCGCGCCCCGGTAACCGCGCTCGGCGATGACCTCCAGAGCCGCCCTGATGATCTCGCCCCGGCGCTCCTCGCTTCTGGTCCTGGCGCTCATGGCGTCACCGTACGGCATCCCCACCCATAGAAGATAACAGCAAGATAACGAAACCTACCGTTCACCAGGCAATCGGTGCACGATGAGAGGACCGCACGGACTTCGACGAGGAGGCGCCGCCATGGCCGCACCCAAGGCAGCCGAGGGACCCCGGGGCACCACCCCCGCCGACCAGGCCCGTGAGGCGGCCGTCGAGACGGCACTGGCCGCGCTCGACCTCGACGCCAAGGCGAGGCTCCTGGCCGGCCAGGACATGTGGACCCTGCCCGCGCTCCCCGGGATCGGCCTGGCCTCCCTCGTCATGTCCGACGGCCCGATCGGCGTCCGGGGTGTGCGCTGGAGCGCCGACGACCCGTCGATCGCCCTGCCCTCCCCGACCGCGCTGGCCGCCGCCTGGGACCCGGAACTCGCCCGCAGGGCAGGCGTGTTGCTCGCCCAGGAGGCCCGCCGCAAGGGCGTCCACGTCCTGCTCGCCCCCACCGTCAACCTCCACCGCTCCCCGCTCGGCGGCCGCCACTTCGAGGCCTACAGCGAGGACCCGTACCTGACCGGACGGATCGGCGCCGGGTACGTCAGGGGCGTACAGGAGGGCGGCGTCGGCACCACCGTCAAGCACTTCGTCGCCAACGACGCCGAGACCGACCGCTTCACCGTGAACAACCTGGTCTCCGAACGCGCCCTGCGCGAGCTGTACTTGGCGCCCTTCGAGCACATCGTCGAGAACGCCCACCCGTGGGGCATCATGACCGCGTACAACACGGTCAACGGCACGACCATGACCGAACACCACTACCTGGTCAACGAAGTCCTGCGCGGCGAATGGGGCTTCGACGGCTACAACGTCTCCGACTGGATGGCCGCCCGCTCCACGAAGGGCGCCATCGAGGGCGGCCTCGACGTCGCCATGCCCGGCCCGACCACCGTCTACGGCGAGGCCCTCGCCCGGGCCGTCCGCGACGGCGAGGTCGAGGAGAGCGCGGTCGACACGGCCGTACGCAACGTCCTGCGGCTCGCTGCCCGCGTCGGCATCCTGGCCGGTGCCGAACCCGCCGTCACCGAACTGCCGGACACCGTCGACGGCCCCGCACTGGCCCACGAGATCGCCCGCCGCTCCTTCGTGCTGGTCCGCAACCAGGGCGCGTTGCCGCTGAAGCAGGGCAAGGTCGCCCTCAGCGGCGCCGCCGCCCGTGACGCCCGGGTCCTCGGCGGCGGCTCCGCGACAGTCTTCCCGGACCGGATCGTCTCTCCGCTCGACGGCCTCACCGCCGCCCTGCCCGAGGGCACCCTCAGCTATGCCGTCGGCGCCGACCCCAACACCGAACTCGCCGTCGCCGACAAGGGGTTCACCCTCCGGACCGTCTGCCGCGACGCGGACGGGAACATCATCGGAACGGCCTCCGCGCCCAGCGGCCAGATCCAGTGGATGGGGTCGGACCTCCCCGAGGGCGTCACCCACGAGACCCTGCACACCGTCGAGCTGACCGGCACCTTCACCCCGCGCGAGACCGGCGAACACACCCTCGGCATCAAGGGACTCGGCGCCTTCAAACTGGTCGTCGACGGCACCACGTACTACGACGACGTGCAGAGCACCGACGAGGACGATCCCTTCATCACCTTCTTCGGCGCCCCCGAGCCCCGCGCCCGGGTCCGACTGACCGCGGGCGAGCCGGTCGAGGTCTCCCTGACGTACGTCGTCGACCTCCCCGAGAACCTGCCGATGAAGGTCATCGCGTTCTCCCTCGCCCACCAGGACCCGCAGCGTGACCCCGACGAGCTGATCGCCGAGGCCGTCGAGGCGGCCCGCGACGCCGACACCGCCGTCGTCGTGGTCGCCACCACCGACCGCGTCGAGTCCGAGGGCTACGACCGCAAGGACCTGACCCTCCCCGGCCGTCAGAACGACCTGGTCCGCGCGGTCGCCGCCGCCAACCCGAACACCGTCGTGATCGTCAACTCCGGCTCCCCGGTGGAACTGCCCTGGCGCGAGGACGTCGCCGCGATCCTGCTCAGCTGGTTCCCCGGCCAGGAGGGCGGCGCGGCCCTCGCCGACGTCCTGACCGGCGCCCACGAACCCGGCGGCCGCCTCCCCACCACCTGGGGCACCCTGGCCGACGCCCCAGTCACCCGGGTCACCCCGGAGCGCGGCGAACTCCCTTACGGCGAAGGCGTCTTCATCGGCTACACGGCCTGGCAGAAGGAGGGCCGCACCCCGGTCTACCCCTTCGGCCACGGCCTCGGCTACACCGAGTGGACCTACGAGTCCGCCGAGGTCCAGGGGAGCACCGTCCGGGTCCGCCTGCGCAACTCCGGCGCCCGCCCCGGCCGCGAGGTCGTCCAGGTCTACCTGGCGCCCGCCGAACCCGACGCCGAGCGCCCGGCCCGCAGGCTCGCCGGATTCGCGGGAGCCGAGGCCGGCCCCGGCGAGAGCGTCGAGGTCACCGTGGAGATCCCGCGCCGGGCCTTCGAGATCTGGGACGAGAAGACCTCGTCGTGGTCGCATGTGAAGGGTTCGTACGAAATCCAGGTCGGACGCTCGATCGAGGACCGTCGGCTCACCGTGACGATTAACGTCTGATCCCAGAGGGCATAGCCCTCGCACAAGCCAGCCCCGGCCCGGGACCTGACCCCTGGGCCGGGGCTCGTGCGTTCCTACCGCGTGCCGAAGCCGTACACCGTCTCCGACCGGTAGACCTCGCCCGGGCGCAGCACCGTGCTCGGGAACTCCGGCCGGTTGGGGGAGTCGGGGAAGTGCTGGGTCTCCAGCGCGATGCCGTCACCGGGCGCGAAGGGCTCAGGCAGATGGTCCGCGGTGTACAGCTGGAGCCCCGGCTCGGTGGTCGCGACCGACAGCACCCGCCCGGAGGAGGGGTCGTACAGCTCGGCGACCTCGACCGCCTGCGAGGTGATCCCCTTGTCGAGCACGAAGTTGTGGTCGTAGCCCGCCCCGACCTTCCGCGCCTCGCGGAAGTCGAACCGCGTGTCCGCGACCTCCTCGACCCCAGTCGGGATCAGGTCCGCGTCGACCGGCGTGAACCGCGAGGCGTCGATCCGCAGCTCGTGCCCGCCCGCGTTCCCGGAACCGGCCAGGTTGAAGTAGCTGTGGTTGGTCAGGTTCACGAGGGTCGCCGCGTCGGTGACCGCCTCGTACGCGATCCGCAGCGCCCCCGACTCGTCCAGCGAGTAGGTCCCCGAGACCTCGAGCCGCCCGGGGAAGCCCTCTTCACCGTGCGCACTGACCCGGCTCAGCCGCACCCCGTGCTCGCCGACCGGCTCCGCGTCCCACACCCGCTTGTCGAAGCCGGACTCGCCGCCGTGCAGGGAGTTGGGCGCGTTGTTGGGCGCCAGCGCGTACGTCAGCCCGTCCAGCTCGAAACGGCCGCCCGCGATCCGGTTCGCGTACCGCCCGATGAAGGCCCCCAGATACGGCCCCGGGTGCTCCAGATACCCGTCCAGATCGGCGAACCCCAGCACCACGTCCGCGGTGTGCCCGTCCCGGTCCGGGATCTCGACGGACTGCACGATCCCGCCGTACGTCAGGATCCGCACCCGGACGCCCGCGCGCTCCAGGGTCCAGCGGTGGACGGGTGTGCCGTCGGAAAGTGTGGCGAAGAGTTCGTTCATGTGCGGAACTTTAGGTCACGGCCGTGACCTTGCGGAACGCGATCTCCGCCAGCCGCGCCTGTCCGTTCACACTGGGGTGGAACCAGTCCCAGTGGCTGAGCTGGTCGGTGCCGAACCGGTAGTCGTATACCGCGCCCCCGTCGTACCGGCAGTGCTCGTCCTGGGCGCACACCGACTTCAGTACGGCGTTGTAGTCCTCCACCCGCTCCTGCACGGTGTCCCGCCGCTCGGTCGCCGCCGCGTCCAGGGCGTCCGCGTCGGCCAGCATCGAGGGGCAGATGCCCAGCTTCCACACCTGCTTGCCCATCGGGTTGGTGCGCCCCTCGGACCACAGCCGCTTGAGGTTGGGCACGCTCGCCACGTACACCTGCGCCTTGGGCGCCCGCTTGCGGAGCACGCTCAGCGCGTCCTCGAAACCGGACCGGAAGTCGGCCACCGGCGTCATCGCCGCCGTGGAGTCCCGGCAGGCGTCGTTGGCCCCCACCATCACCGTCACCAGGCCGGGCGTCCGCGCCGCCGCCTGGGCCATCTGCCCGGACAGATCGGCCATCCGCGCCCCGGACACCGCGTAGTTCCAGCTCCGCGAGGCCGCCTTCGCCTTCCCCAGCAGCCGTACGGCGAGAGAGTCGACCCGGGTGCTGCTCCCGGTGGCCCAGGACACGTCGGGACAGTCCGCGAGGACCCCGCACGCGTCGAAGCCGCGGGTGATGGAGTCGCCGACGGCGGCCATCGAGGCGGGGCTGCTGTCCCAGGCCGGGGTCGGTGTCGGAGACGCCTTGGTCTTCCCGGCGGCCGTGGGTGCCGCCGAGTCGCCGCCCACGGCGTCACAGCCGGCGACGCCCAGGAGTGCCGCCGTCAGGACGGCGACGACGGCCCGCGAGCGGTGGCCCTGCTTGCGCATCCGTGGTGTTCCCCTCGTGAAATGGTCGTCCTCTCATAACAACGCACGAGAGTTCCCGGCGGCCACGATGGAACGATCGGGACCCGTACTAGCGTCCTGCCGGGTGAATGGCGGAGGTTTCGGGGCATCGGGACCGACGGTACGTCACACTCCTTGCGCCGCCGCACGGTAGCCTCGCCATCAACGTGGCTGCCTGCCATCGCCGCCATGCCAGCCAGCAAGACTTGTCCCGCTCTGCCCGGAGGTCCCGGTGACGACACGTGGAGTCCTGTACGTGCACTCCGCGCCGCGCGCGCTGTGCCCACACGTCGAGTGGGCCGTCGCCGGGGTGCTCGGCACACGCGTCAGCCTCGACTGGATCCGGCAGCCGGCCGCGCCGGGCACCTGGCGTTCGGAGTTCTCCTGGAAGGGCGAGGTCGGCACCGCGTCCAAGCTCGCGTCCGCCCTCAGAGGCTGGCACCTCCTGCGCTTCGAGGTCACCGCCGAGCCCTGCCCCACCGCCGAGGGCGAACGCTACAGCTGCACCCCCGAGCTCGGCATCTTCCACGCCGTCACCGGCATCCACGGCGACATCCTGATCCCGGAGGACCGCCTGCGGGCGGCGCTCGCGCGCTCACAGCAGGGCGAGACGAATCTGGAGTCCGAACTGGCGAAGCTCCTGGGCAAACCCTGGGACGACGAGTTGGAGCCGTTCAGGTACGCCGGCGAGGGCGCCCCGGTCCGCTGGCTGCACCAAGTCGTCTGAGTCTTCCGTACAGGTGAAGGGCCCCCACCGACCGGTGGGGGCCCTTCACTTACGTACAGGCGATTCTCAGACCGTGCGGAACGCCAGCACCACGTTGTGCCCACCGAACCCGAACGAGTCGTTCAGTGCGGCGATACGGCCCTCCACGGGCAGCTTCCGCGCCTCGCCACGCACCACGTCCGCGTTGGCCTCGGCCTCGGGGTCGAGGTTCTCGACGTTGATGGTCGGCGGAGCGATCCGGTTGTACAGCGCGAGCACCGTCGCGACCGTCTCCACGCCGCCCGCGCCACCCAGCAGGTGGCCGGTCATCGACTTGGTGGCCGACACGGCGATGTGGTCCGCGTCGTCGCCGAACACCTTCCGCAGCGCCTTGAGCTCGGCGATGTCACCGGCGGGCGTCGACGTGGCGTGCGCGTTGACGTGCACGATCTCCGCCGGGTCCAGGTCGGTGCTGTCCAGCAGGTGCTGGAGCGCGTGCGAGATACCGCGGCCCTCCGGCTCCGGCTGCACGATGTCGTGGGCGTCGGCGGAGACACCCTGTCCGACCGCCTCGGCGTACACCCGCGCCCCGCGCTTGGCGGCGTGCTCGGCGGACTCCAGGACGACGACACCGGCACCCTCGCCGAGGACGAAACCGTCCCGGGCGACGTCGTAGGGACGCGAGGCGCCCTCGGGGTTCTCGTTGTTCTTGGACATCGCCATCATGTTGCCGAACGCGGCGATGGGCAGCGGGTGGATCGCCGCCTCCGTACCACCGGCGACGACGACGTCGGCGCGGCCGGTACGGATCATCTCGATGGCGTAGCCGATGGCCTCGGCGCCCGACGCGCAGGCGGAGACCGGGGTGTGCACACCCGCGCGGGCGCCCACGAGCAGACCCACGTTGGCGGACGGGCCGTTGGGCATGAGCATGGGCACGGTGTGCGGGGAGACGCGGCGGACGCCCTTCTCCTTGAGCACGTCGTACTGGTCGAGGAGGGTCGTGACACCGCCGATGCCGGAGGCGATGACGGCGCCGAGACGGTCCGGGTCGACCTCGCCGACCGAGCCGTCCTCGCCGGCCTTGCCTTCGAAACCGGCGTCCGCCCACGCCTCCTTGGCCGCGATCAGCGCGAACTGCGCCGAGCGGTCCAGGCGTCGGGCCTGCGGCCGGGGGATGACCTCGGTCGGCTCAACGGCGATCTGCGCGGCGATGCGGACCGCCTGATCGGCGGCCCACTCCTGCTCCAGGGGCTTGACGCCGGACTTGCCGGCGACCAGACCCTCCCAGGTAGAGGCCGCGTCGCCACCCAGCGGTGTGGTTGCGCCGATACCGGTGACGACCACGGTGCGATTGGTCGGGCTCACGGGAAATCTTTCTCCAACGTTACGAGGATTAAGCGGCGCCACCGCCGGGTGGCGGGGCCGGGGCACGTCCGGCCTGGGGGCTCCTGGCGGAGCCCGGTCTACTCAGGCCTGGTGCTTGAGGATGTACTCGGTCGCGTCGCCGACCGTCTTGAGGTTCTTGACGTCGTCGTCCGGGATCTTGACATCGAAGCGCTCTTCGGCGGCGACGACGACCTCGACCATGGACAGCGAGTCGACGTCCAGGTCGTCGGTGAAGGACTTGTCCAGCTGGACGTCCTCAACCGGGATGCCGGCGATCTCGTTCACGATGTCGGCGAGACCGGCGACGATCTCTTCCTGAGTGGCGGCCATTTGGCGCTCCTTCGTTTTCTTATCCAGAGGGTTGGCAGTGCTTCCCGTCCCGGACCGGTCGATCCGGCACGGAGTGCCTAGGGGAGGGTAACGACAGTGGCGGCGTAGACGAGACCCGCCCCGAATCCGATGACGAGCGCGGTGTCGCCGCTCTTCGCCTCGCCGGTCGCCAGAAGCCGCTCCATCGCGAGCGGGATCGAGGCGGCCGAGGTGTTGCCGGTGGTGCGTACGTCACGCGCGACCGTGACGTGCTCCGGCAGCTTCAGCGTCTTCACCATCGAGTCGATGATCCGCTCGTTGGCCTGGTGGGGAATGAAGACGTCCAGGTCGTCCGGGCTGATCCCGGCCGCGTCCAGCGCCTGCTGGGCGACCTTCGCCATCTCGAACACGGCCCAGCGGAACACCGCCTGGCCCTCCTGCGTGATCGCAGGGAACTTGCCCGTGGAGTCGTACTCGTTCCACGCCACGGTCTGCTTGATGGTCTCGGACTTGTCGCCCTCGGAGCCCCAGACCGTGGGGCCGATGGCAGGCTCCGTGGCGGGGCCCACGACGACCGCGCCCGCGCCGTCGCCGAACAGGAAGGCGGTGGCCCGGTCCTCGAGGTCGGTGAGGTCGGACAGCCGCTCCACGCCGATGACAAGGACGTACTCTGCCGAGCCCTCGACGATCATGCCCTTGGCGAGGGTGAGGCCGTAGCCGAAGCCCGCGCAGCCCGCCGAGATGTCGAAGGCGGCGGCCTTGTTCGTGCCCAGCTTGTCAGCGATCTCCGTCGCCACTGCCGGGGTCTGCTTGAAGTGCGAGACGGTCGAGACGATCACACCGCCGATCTGCTCGGCGGAGATCCCGGCGTCGGCGATCGCCTTGCCGGACGCCTCGATCGACATCGCGGCGACGGTCTCCTCGTCGTTGGCCCAGTGCCGGGTCTGGATGCCGGAGCGCGAGCGGATCCACTCGTCGGAGGAGTCGATCGTCTCGAGGATCACCTCGTTCGGCACGACCCGGGTCGGGCGGTAGCCGCCGACCCCGAGGATGCGCGCGTACGGGGCGCCCTTGCTGGGCTTGATCTTCGACATGCTCTCGTGCTCCTTCTCAGGCACCGTGCTCGGCGATGAGCTCGCGAGCAGCGTCGAGGTCGTCGGGGGTCTTCAGGGCCAGCGTCTTCACGCCCGGCAGCGCGCGCTTGGCGAGGCCGACCAGCGTGCCGCCGGGGGAGACCTCGATGAACGCGGTGGCGCCGAGCTCCTTGAAGGTCTCCATGCACAGGTCCCAGCGGACCGGGTTGGCGACCTGGCCGACCAGCCGCTCAAGCACCTCGGCGCCGGTGGCGACGGACCGGCCGTCCTTGTTCGAGACGTACGTGACCGTCGGGTCGGCCGGCGTGAGGTCGGCGGCGGCCTTGGCCAGCGCGTCGACCGCGGGAGCCATGTGGTGCGTGTGGAAGGCGCCGGCGACCTTGAGCGGGACGACCTTGCGGACGCCCTCGGGCTTGTCGTCGTTCAGCACGGCGAGCTGCTCCAGCGTGCCCGCGGCGACGATCTGCCCGGCGCCGTTGACGTTCGCCGGGGTCAGGCCCAGCTTCTCCAGGTGCGCGACGGAGACCTCGGGGTCGCCACCGAGCAGCGCCGACATCCCGGTCTCGGTGATCGCGGCGGCGTCGGCCATGGCCAGACCCCGCTTGCGTACGAGGGTGAGGGCGGCGGTCTCTTCCAGGACGCCCGCGAAGGCGGCGGCGGTGATCTCACCGACGCTGTGCCCGGCGACCGCGCCGGGGGCGATGTCGGTGATGGCACCGAGTGCCGAGGCGGACAGGATCCCGGCCGCGACCAGCAGCGGCTGGGCCACCGAGGTGTCGCGGATGGCGTCCGCGTCGGCCTGTGTGCCGTAGTGGACGAGGTCCAGTCCGATGGCGTCGGACCACGCGGCGACGCGGTCGGCGGCACCGGGGAGTTCGAGCCAGGGAGTCAGGAAGCCGGGCGTCTGGGCGCCCTGGCCGGGAGCGACGAGTACGAGCACTCTCACACTCTCTCTTGAGGGCGGCCCAAGCCGCCCGTGGGGACAGGGACGAAGAACAAGGGGGGGTTTTGTGGGCCCCCGACAAAAGCCTAGGGTTGCAGATCCCCGTCGGCCAGACGCCCCAGGATGAGTGCGATCCGCAAGGTGAACGCGGAACGTACATCGGAGGGCGACCAGCCGGTGACGTCAGTCACACGTCGAAGCCGGTAGCGCACGGTGTTGGGATGCACGAACAGCATCCGGGCCGCACCCTCCAGACTGGACGCCTGTTCGAGGTAGACGGAGAGTGTCTCCAGGAGCGCGGACCCGGCCTCCTCCAGCGGTCTGTAGATCTCCTCCACCAACTGCTCACGCGCACCGGGATCACCGGCCATCGCGCGTTCCGGAAGCAGGTCGTCCGCCAGCACCGGGCGCGGGGCGTCCTGCCAGGCCGAACACGCCTTGAGCCCCGCGGCGGCGGCCTGCGCGGACCGGGTGGCGGCCAGCAGATCGGGTACGACGGGCCCGGCGACCACCGGTCCGGCCGCGTAGGGCCCGATCAGCGACTTGGCCACGGCGAGGGGATTGTCGCTGCCGCCCGCGATGACGACGAGCCGGGCCCCGAGCACCCCGGTCAGGACCTGGAGCTTGGCGTGCCGGGCGGCTCGCCGGATGGCCTCGACGGTCAGCTCGGAGTCACCGTCGGGCGCGGTGCCGAGAACGACACAGACATGCTCGGGCGCGTTCCACCCGAGAGCCGCCGCCCTGCTCACGGCCCCTTCGTCGGCCTCCCCGCTGAGCACGGCGTTGACGACCAGGGACTCCAGGCGGGCGTCCCAGGCACCGCGTGCCTCGGCGGCCTGGGCGTAGACCTGCGCGGTGGCGAAGGCGATCTCGCGGGCGTACACGAGCAGGGCCTCACGCAGTACGGACTCGTCACCGGGGGCGGCGACCTCGTCGATCGCGCTCTCCATGACCTCGATGGTGGTGCGCACCATCTCCACGGTCTGCCGCAGTGTGATGGCCCGGGTCAGCTCACGGGGCGCCGTCCCGAACACGTCGGTGGAGATGGCCTGCGGGGCGTCCGGATGCCGGAACCACTCGGTGAAGGCCGCGATGCCGGCCTGGGCGACCAGCCCGATCCAGGAACGGTTCTCCGGAGGCATGGCCCGGTACCACGACAGCGTCTCGTCCATACGCGCGATGGCCTGCGCGGCGAGCGAGCCGGACGACTTCTCCAGCCGCCTGAGGGTCGCGGCGTGGGGATGGGCGGCGGGTGCGGAGGCGTCGGGTTCGCGGCGTTCGGGTTCGGGCACGGGGACAAGACTGCCTTATCCGGACGTCAGCGTGCGCCGCCGGGTACCGAGTGGACCGCCCCGGGCCACCCGTCCTGCGGCTACCGTGGTCCCGTGACGGACGTACGGCGCGCGACGGAGCGCTATCCAGGCGGGGACACCGGGGCCGGGATCGAGTCCTGGCACGCCTTCTCGTTCGGGCCGCACTACGACCCCGACAACCTCCGCTTCGGCGCGCTGATCGCCTGTAACGAGGAGCGGCTGCTGCCCGGGGCCGGATTCGACGAGCACCCGCACAGCCACACCGAGATCGTGACGTGGGTGGTCGAGGGGGAGCTCACGCACCGGGACTCGACGGGGCACGAGACGGTCGTACGCGCCGGTGACGTCCAGCGGCTCAGCGCCGCCGCGGGTGTCCGGCATGTCGAGCGCAATGACGCCGAGTCCCCGCTGACCTTCGTACAGACCTGGCTGGCGCCCCTGGAGCCGGGCGGCGAGCCGTCGTACGAGATCGTCCGCGGGATCGCCGACGCGACGCCGTACGCGATCCCGGAGGCGGGCGCGATGCTCCATGTACGGCGGCTGGGCGCGGGGGAGCGGACCGCGGTGCCGGACGCGGCCTACGTCTACGTCCATGTCGTACGCGGTGAAGTGCGGCTAGGTGAGGCGGAGTTGGGGCCGGGTGACGCGGCGCGGATCGCGGGCGCGCGGGAGCTGGAGCTGGTCGCGGGCGGGGCCGCGGAGGTACTGCTGTGGGAGATGGCCGCGGAATTGAACGGGCCTCGCTAGCTCACAGGTTCGATACCCGAACGTACATAGCAGAGAGCGCATGGCCGGTCACATGCTGTTTGGCTTGCGTCGAGGCCGCCGAGCCCCGGTGCCTGTGCCGATCCACTCTTCACGAGGAGAGCAGACAGCATGAACCTCGCCCCCCGCACCCTGATACGCGCCGCCGTCCCCGCCCTGGCCGCAGGCATGGTCCTGACCGCGTTCACCCTGCCCGCCGCCGCGCAGGAGCCGCCCGGCTCGTGGGTGATCCGCTCCGGCAACACGGTCCAGCTCTCGGCGCGCAGCGGCGTCGCCAACGAGGTCACCATCGGCATCAACCAGGCCGACGGGCACCTGATCGTCGAGGACCAGGCGGGCATCGGCGCGTTCAACGGCTGCCGGCGGCTGCCGAACAGCACCATCTCCGCCGACTGCGGCGCCGGCGTCACCACACTGCAGATCTCGCTCGGCGACCTCGGAGACAGCCTGTTCATCCTCGACTCCGTCACCGCCAACGCCTCCGTCAGCGCGGGCTCGGGCCCGGACACCGTCATGACCGGCGGCGGCAACGACTCGATCGTCGTCCGGGACGGTGTGCGCGGCAACGACTCCGTGAACTGCGACGGCAACCCGACCGCCGGCGCCGACCAGGTGGTCGCAGACCCGGGCGACAACGTCTCGCTGAGCTGTGAGCGCCGGGTCTCCTACTGACCGTCGGAGCAACGAGGCGGGTCGGCGCTACCGGCGCAGCTCCGCCAGGACGGCGTCCGTGAACGCCGGCCACGCCTCGACCGCCCAGGGCCCGAACGCCCGGTCCGTCAGCGCCACGCAGGCCGCCCCGGCGTCCGGGTCGATCCACAGGAACGTACCGGACTGGCCGAAGTGCCCGAAGGTGCGGGGCGAGGACGAAGACCCCGTCCAGTGGGGGGACTTGGAGTCGCGGATCTCGAAGCCGAGGCCCCAGTCGTTGGGGTTCTGGTGGCCGTAGCCCGGCAGGACGCCCTTCGTACCCGGGTACTGGACCGTCATCGCCTCCGCGACGGTACGGGGGTCAAGGAGCCGTGGTGCCTGGACCTCGGCCGCGAAGCGCAGCAGGTCCTCGACCGTCGAGACGCCGTCCTTGGCGGGCGAGCCTTCCAAGGAGGTCGAGGTCATGCCCAAGGGCTCCAGCACCGCCTGCCGCAGGTACTCGGCGAAGGGGATGTCCGTCGCCTTGGCGATGTGGTCGCCGAACTGCTCGAAGCCCGCGTTCGAGTACAGCCGGCGCTCCCCGGGCGGGGCCGTCACGCGGTGCTCGTCGAAGGCGAGACCCGAGGTGTGCGCCAGCAGATGCCGTACGGTCGCCCCGGCGGGCCCGGCCGGCTCGTCGAACTCGATCGCACCCTCCTCGTACGCGACGAGGGCGGCGTAGGCCGCGAGCGGCTTGGTGACCGAGGCCAGCGGAAAGCGGTGGCCCGTCGGACCGTGGGTGCCGAGGACCGTGCCGTCGGCCCGCACCACCCCCGCCGAGGCGATGGGAACCGGCCAGTTTTCGATCAACGCGAGGCTCTGCAGGGACATGCCGTCGAGAGTAAGCCGCTCAGAGCCTCAGCATCATCGTGGGGTCCGGCTTGGGGACGAAGCCGAGGGAGGTGTAGAGCGGCTCGGCCGCCGGGGACGCGGTCAGCATGACCTGTCCGGCGCCGCGCTCGCGGAACCACGCGAGGAGTTCGTCCATGCACGCGCGCGCGTACCCGCGCCGACGCGCGCCCGGGTCGGTGGCGACACTGAAGACGTACCCGGCAAGTCCGCGCGGGTTGCCCGCCTTGCCGATCCGGTAGTCGACCGTCCCGACCACCAGCGCGGCCAGCGCCCCCGGCCGGTCCGGGTGGTCGACGACGAAGGCCGCGAAGTCCCCGTCGGCCTCGCCCAGTCTCTCCCGCAGCGACGGCAGCGCCTCCGTGTGCCAGGCCGTGGAGGCGTCCCCGCCGGGCAGGTCGTCGATCATCACCTGGCGCAGCCGCAGCACTTCCGCGGCGTCCTCGGGCAGGGCCCGGCGTACGAGACTCATGCCCCGCACGCTAGCCATCCGATCCGTGTGCCGTCCTGTGGATTTCTTACCGGTACCGCTTGCCTGGAGTGCACTCCAAGGCCATAGCGTTGAGGCCATGACGGTGATGGAGACCACGAGTACCAGGACCGACAGCTGTGCCGCCCCGCCGCAAGCCCACCGGCGCCCCAACGGCCAGGACAGCTACACGATCAGCGAGGTCGTCGCCTTCACCGGCCTGACCGCGCACACCCTGCGCTGGTACGAGCGCATCGGCCTGATGCCGCACATCGACCGCTCGCACACCGGCCAGCGCCGCTACAGCAACCGCGACCTCGACTGGCTCGCCTTCGTCGGCAAGCTCCGGCTCACCGGCATGCCGGTCGCCGACATGGTCCGGTACGCGGAACTGGTGCGGGAGGGCGACCAGACCTTCGGCGACCGCTTCAAGCTGCTGGAGGCGACCCGCCGGGACGTGCTGGCCCGGATCGCGGAGCTCCAGGACACCCTCGCCGTGCTCGACCACAAGATCAGCTTCTACGCCGAGGCCGACCGCGCCGACTGGGAGAAGGAGAAGGCAGGATGACCGACAGCAGGATCCCCACCGCACGACTGGGCGAGAACGGCCCCGAAGTCGGTGTCCAGGGACTCGGCTGCATGGGCATGAGCTTCGCGTACGGCCCCACGGACGCGAAGGAGTCCCGGGCCACCCTGGAACGGGCCCTGGAACTCGGCATCACGCTCTACGACACGGCGGACGCCTACGGCAACGGGGAGAACGAGAAGTTCCTGTCCCCGTTCTTCAAGGCCCACCGCGACGAGGTCGTGATCGCCACCAAGTTCGCCCTGGCGATACCCCCGGACGACCCGACCCGGCGGATCATCCGCAACGACCCGCCGTACATCCGCCAGGCCGTCGAGGCGAGCCTGAAGCGCCTGGACGTCGACGCGATCGACCTCTACTACATGCACCGGCGCGATGTGAACGTGCCGATCGAGGAGACCGTCGCCGTCATGGCCGAGCTGGTGCGCGAGGGCAAGGTCAAGCACCTGGGCCTGAGCGAGGTCACCGCGGCGGAGCTGCGCGCGGCGCAGGCCGTGCACCCCATCGCCGCGCTCCAGTCGGAGTGGTCCCTGTTCAGCCGGGACATCGAGGCCCAGGTGGTCCCGGCCGCCCGCGAACTGGGCGTCACCCTCGTCCCGTACTCCCCGCTCGGCCGAGGCTTCCTCACCGGCTCCTTCACCAACGCCGACAAGGACCTCACCGCCGACGACTTCCGCCGCCAGCAGCCCCGCTTCACCGGTGACAACGCCACGGCGAACGCGGCCCTGCTGGCCCCGATCCGCACGGTGGCCGAGGCCCACGGGGTCTCCCTCGCGCAGATCGCCCTGGCCTGGGTCCAGCAGCAGACGACGGTCCACGCCCTCCCGGTCGTCCCGATCCCGGGCACCCGCAAGCCCACCAGGGTCGAGGAGAACGCGACGGCGACGACCATCGAGCTCACCAAGGAGGAACTGGAGCTCCTGGAACCGATAGCGGCCCAGGTGGCAGGAGATCGTTACGCGGACATGCGGTTCTCTTCAGCAGGCAGGGAGTAGGTCAGAGCTCCGCCAACAACTCCGCCTTCTTCACGGCGAACTCCTCGTCGGTGACCAGCCCGGCCTGATGCAACTCCCCCAGATGGCGAATCCGTTCGGCGATGTCCGCGGGGTCCCGGCGCGGCGCGGTCGCGGCCGGGACCACTGCCGCGGGCCCTCGTTGCCGTACGGCCGCGAGGACCGCGGCCGCGAACGGCAACGACTCGTGGACGGGCCCGTATCCGAGCCCGAAGACCACCGCTGCCGGATCCTGGTCCGCCTGCACCGGCCCCGGTTCCCCGCTCAGCAGCCGCAGATGCCCCTCGAAGACCTCCGGTGACCGCCATTCGACACCCGTCAGCTCGGACACCGGGAAACTCTGGTCGCCGGCCTTCCACTTCGCCGAGGACGCACCCGTCCAGAACCAGCGGAAGTGCACGGTACGGCCGTCGAAGGACGCCTTCCCGTCGTACGCCTTGAACTGCAACGGCACCCCGGGCGCCGGCACCAGAAAACGTTCCGCGGGCTCGTCGTCCTCTTTCAGCAGCGCGCGCAGCTCGTCCGCGTAGTACTCGGCGAGCGTCTCCTTGTCGGCCGGCAGCACCAGCCGGTACGGGTCGCTCCCGTCCTTCAGCTGCCCCGCCGCCGCCTCCATGAGCGGATCCGCCCCGGGCCGCGGCTCGGCGTGCAACACGACCGTGCCCCGCTTGCCGGGAGTCAGCGTCACCCCGGAGATCGCCTCCAGGGGAATCCGTCGTTCCCCCAGCGCCTGGAAGAGCTTCGGTGTGCGAATCCCCCGTTCGTAGCGGATGAGCACGGAGTCGGACTCGAACTCCCAGGCGGCATGAAATCCGGCCAGTACGTCACCCATGCGGGTCATCGTATGCGGCACGAGCTCCTTCGTCCCCTCCTCGCGCAGACCGCAGTTCCTGCAGTCTCTACGCGCGTCCGGCCGTGGCCGTGCCGGACAAACCGGCGCGGCAGGCTTCGTCCTCGTGGGCGCAGTGCACCGAGCGGTATGCGCCAATGCCGATCTCGGCGAAGTTGAGCAGGCTCTCCGTTCCGGGCTCGAAGTAACCGGCGTGCCCGTCGGCACCCCGCGCGGACAGCACGCGCGCGCCGAACGCGGAGGACACCGGGTCGGCACCGTGACCGAGCCCGCCGACCTCCATGTACGGCACGTCCTGGATCCAGTCGTTGGCGTCCCGCATCGCCCACACATGCGCGGAGGTGCGCAGACGGGAGGCGTTCGCGGCCCGCATCCCGGGGCTGCCGGCCACCGCGATGTCGGCCACCCGGTCCGGCAGCGTGTGCGCGGCCACCCCGCACACCACGGAGCCGTAGCTGTGGCAGAACAGGGAGACGGTCGAGGTGCCGGGCAGGCCCCGCACCAGGGCGTTCAGCCGTACGGCACCGTCCTCGGCGCGCATAGCGGTGGCCGAGTCGATGCCCAGTCCGGCGGGTGCCGTGTAGTCGGCCCAGGCGATCACCGCCGTACGCGTGGCCGGGCTCGCGGCGCGCTCGGCGTCGTAGAGGGCCTGGGCCATGCCGACCGGCGCGGAGTAACTGCGGTTGGTGCGCTGGAAGGTGAGCAGGTCGGTGTCGACCCCGGGCACGATGACGGAGACCCGTTCCGCCGTGCGCAGATCGCCGAAGACCTCGGCGATCCGGCCGGAGCCGTCGGGGTCGAAGGCGAGGATGTGGCGCTCCGGGGCCGTCAGCGACTCGAAGCGGTGCATACGGCGGCCCGCTTCCTGCTGACCGGCGGGCGTGAGCCGGGGGTCGTGCATGCGTTTGCGCTCGGCACCGCGGGCCTGGAGCAGCGCGAGGCGGTTGGCCTGGTAGCGCAGGGCGACGGGGGCGCCGTTCATGTTGCCGACCGCGAGCGGGTAGCGCTGGGCGAGGCGGACGCGGTCCTGGGAGGTGAGGGAGGCGAAGAATCGCGTGAGCTGCGCGGGGGCGGCGGTGTCCGGGTCCGGCAGCCGGTGTCCGTGGAGGCGGCCGTGCGCCCAGGACTCGAGCGAGGCCTGGAGCGGGGTGGCCTCCCTCTGGTTGCGCAGCGCGGTCCAGCCGGTGGTCGCCAGCATCACGAACACCACGGCCAGCGCGAGCAGTGCGCGCCAGACGTTGAGTTGCGGGGAGGTGTCGAAGGAAGTCACTGAAAGGACACACTAGGAGAACGAGACGGTCTCGGGTTAATCGAGTGACGGGTATCACGTTTTGGTGTAAGGGGTCCACTTGCCCGCCAGGGCCGGCCCCAGCAGTTCGAGGTGGGAGACGGTCAGCTCCCGGATGGCCTCCAGGCTGAAGTCCCCGTCCGTCAGCCACTGGCGCTCCGTCACCCGCATCACCGCGCCGAAGGCGGCCACCGTCAGCCGCGGCCGCGGGTCGGTCTCCGGATCGAGGCCCTCCCGTTCGGCGAGCACGCGCGCGAGGACCTCCTCGGACTCCAGGGAGCGCCGCAGATGCGCGGCGAGCAGCACGGGCGTCGACTCGATCACCCGGTACATGCGCAGGAACTGCTCCACCGACACGACCGAATCGACCACCTCCTGCAGGGTGTCCCACCCCTGCAGGACGGCCTGGCGCAGCGCCTCCAGCGGGGCTTCGTGCGCCGGACGCGCGCGTACGGCCTCGACGAAGTGCGCCACCGTCATCTGGTCGAGCGCGAGGGCCGCCTCCTCCTTGCCGGCGAAGTAGCGGAAGAAGGTGCGCTGCGAGACCTCGACGGCGTCGGCGATGTCGTCGACGGTCGTCCCCTCGTAGCCGCGGGTGGTGAACAGTTCGACGGCGGCCCGGATCAGTGCCTCCCGGGTGCGCTGCTTCTTGCGTTCGCGCAGTGTTTCCATTGGTGTCAGTTACCGACTTGTGAATTGGTTTGTCAATTGTCAGTGGCTGTCACTAGCCTCGAACACATGACTAGTCAGACCACCATCGATACGACGGGACCGGGGGACAGGGCATCACAGTCCCCGTCGGATCAGCCACCTGCCTCGGGACTGCGCGGCCACCCCTGGCTCACCCTCCTGACCGTGGCCGTCGGCGTCATGATGGTGGCCCTCGACGGCACCATCGTGGCCATCGCCAACCCGGCCATCCAGGCCGACCTCAAGGCGAGCTTCGCGGACGTCCAGTGGATCACCAACGGCTACTTCCTCGCGCTGGCCGTCGCCCTGATCACCGCGGGCAAGCTCGGTGACCGTTTCGGCCACCGCCAGACCTTCCTGATCGGTGTCGTCGGCTTCGCCGCCGCGTCGGGCGCGATCGGGCTGTCCGGTTCCATCGCCGCGGTCGTCACCTTCCGCGTGTTCCAGGGCCTGTTCGGCGCCCTGCTGATGCCGGCCGCGCTCGGTCTGCTGCGGGCCACCTTCCCGGCCGAGAAGCTGAACATGGCGATCGGCATCTGGGGCATGGTCATCGGCGCCTCCACCGCCGGCGGCCCGATCCTCGGCGGTGTGCTCGTCGAGCACGTCAACTGGCAGTCGGTGTTCTTCATCAACGTGCCGGTCGGCGTCCTCGCCCTCGTCCTGGGCGTGCTGATCCTGCTCGACCACCGCGCGGAGAACGCCCCGCGCTCCTTCGACATCCTGGGCATAGCCCTGCTGTCGGGCGCCATGTTCTGTCTGGTGTGGGCGCTCATCAAGGCCCCGACCTGGGGCTGGGGCGACGGACTGACCTGGACCTTCATCGTCGTCTCCCTCGTGGGCTTCGCCCTCTTCGCCGTCTGGGAGACGAAGGTCAAGGAACCGCTGATCCCGCTCGGGCTGTTCCGCTCGCTGGCGCTGTCGGCGGGTGTCGTGCTGATGGTCCTCATGGCGATCGCGTTCATGGGCGGCCTGTTCTTCGTGACCTTCTACCTCCAGAACGTGCACGGTATGAGCCCGATCGACGCCGGACTCCACCTGCTCCCGCTCACCGGGATGATGATCGTCGGCTCCCCGCTGGCGGGCGTGATGATCACCAAGCTCGGCCCGCGCATCCCGCTGGCCGGCGGCATGGCGTCCGTCGCGATCGCCATGTTCGGGATGTCCACGCTGGAGACGGACACCGGCAGCGCGGTCATGTCGCTCTGGTTCGCCCTGCTCGGCCTCGGCCTCGCCCCCGTGATGGTCGGCGCCACCGAGGTCATCGTCGGTAACGCGCCCATGGAGCTGTCCGGTGTGGCCGGCGGTCTCCAGCAGGCCGCGATGCAGATCGGCGGCAGCCTCGGTACGGCCGTCCTGGGCGCCGTGATGGCCTCCAAGGTGGACGGCGACCTCGCGGCCAACTGGAAGGACGCGGGCCTGCCCGCGCTCACCCCGGCCCAGCTCGACCAGGCCTCGGAAGCGGTCCAGGTCGGCGTCCCGCCCGTCGCGAAGGGCACCCCGGCGGAGATCGCCGCGAAGATCACCGACGTCGCCCACGACACCTTCATCTCCGGCATGAGCCTCGCGTCCCTGGTCGCGTGCGGTGTCGCCGTGGTGGCCGTCCTGGTCGCGCTGCTCACCAAGCGGGGCGAGAACGCGGAGGCGGGGGCGGGCGTGGGCCACATCTGACGGGACTTCAGCGTTCTTCCCCTATCAGGGTGAAGAGGCTAAAGATTCCTCGCACCCGGTACGCGCCGCAGGTCACAGTAAGTCAAGCCCTCCGCACGGCACGCTCGTGCGACACGGTGGGCGGACGGCGCTGCGGCGCGCTGCCGGAGGGGGGCGGCGCGCCGCAAGGCCGGAGGATTAACGGCTCGGACCGGGGTACTCGCATCGTTGAACCCGAGACAAACCCAACCAACCAAGGGTGTCAGGGAGTTGATGATGGCGGGCTTCGGACACGGAACGCGCAAGTACCCCCGATCACGTGGCCGGACGTGGTCACGGACCGGGCCGGATCGCGCGACGCTCGGAATCATCGGAGCCATCTGCGCGGTCGCGGGCCTCTTCGTACTGGGCATCATCCTCGGCCCCATCGCGATCGTCTGCGGCTGGCTCGCCATGGGCCGCACCTGGTCGGGCGCCAACCGCGCCTGGCCGGCCCTGGTCGCCTTCGTACTGGGCGCCATCGACACGCTCCTGGCGATCATCTGGATCGCCGGAGCGGCCACCCCGGGCAGCGGGCTGTTCTGACCCGGGGCGCGTGAGGGAAGGGCCCCCGGTGGGACGACCGGGGGCCCGCCTCATGTCTGCCGACGGCTCTGCGGTGCGGGGCCGTGCCGTCCGGGGGCTACCCCCCGACGGACGTCTTCCGTAAGGCCGCGACCTCCGCCCGCAGGGCCCGGACTTCTTCCGTCAGGGTCCGGATCGCCTCCGTCTGCTCGCGTTCCTCCACGTCGTCCTTCTCGAAGCGCTCGATGAACCAGGCGGCGATGTTCGCGGTCACGACACCGAGCAGGGCGATGCCGGACAGCATCAGCCCGACCGCGATCATGCGGCCCAGTCCGGTGGTCGGGGCGTGGTCGCCGTACCCCACCGTCGTCATCGTTGTGAAGGACCACCACACCGCGTCACCCAGCGTGCGGATGTTCCCGTCCGGTGAGTCCCGCTCCACCGAGAGCACGGCCAGCGATCCGAACATCAGCAGCCCCACGACCGCCCCGGCGACATACGTCGTCACCCGGATCTGCGAGGCCATCCGCGCCCGCCGCCCCACGAGCATCAGCGTGGAGACGAGCCGCAGCAGCCGCAGCGGCTGTATCAGCGGCAGCAGGACCGCACACAGGTCCATCCAGTGCTTCCGTACGAATCCACGCCGGTCCCGCGAGAGCGTCAACCGTATGAGGTAGTCGACGGCGAAGGCCCCCCACACCACCCACTCGACCACCGTGCACGCCGCCGTCAACGACCGTCCCGCCGAGGTGTCCACGATCGGTACGGCATAGGCGACGGCGAAGAGCATCGCGAGCGCCAGAAGCGGCCGCTGGGTGTGCTGTTCCCAACGGACCTGCGCCGACTGTTCCTTCATGCCCGCATCGTAGAGAAACGGTGAAGGGGCGCGGGGAACTGCGCGACCAGCCCCCACGCGCCCGCAGCCGAACGACTACGCATCGCCCCCGGCAGCACCAGGGTCCGCAGCCGAAACATCCAGCAACTGGTACCGGTCGATGGCTTGCTTCAGCACCGACCGGTCCACCTTCCCCTCCCGGGCCAGCTCCGTCAGCACCCCCACCACGATCGACTGCGCGTCGATGTGGAAGAACCGCCGCGCCGCACCCCGGGTGTCCGCGAAGCCGAACCCGTCCGCGCCCAGCGACTGGTACGTACCCGGCACCCACCGCGCGATCTGGTCCGGAACCGCCCGCATCCAGTCGGACACGGCCACGAACGGCCCCTGCGCCCCGGCGAGCTTCCGCGTCACGTACGGCACCCGCTGCTCCTCCTCCGGGTGCAGCAGGTTGTACTCCTCGCAGGCCACGGCCTCGCGCCGCAGTTCGTTCCAGGAGGTCGCCGACCAGACGTCCGCCTTGACGTTCCACTCCTCGGCGAGGATCTTCTGCGCCTCGACCGCCCACGGCACCGCCACACCGGACGCCATGATCTGCGCCGGGATCGACCCGGAGGTGCCCTCGGAGAAGCGGTAGACGCCCTTGAGGATGCCCTCGGCGTCCACGTTCTCCGGCTCGGCCGGGTGCTGGATGGGCTCGTTGTAGACGGTGAGGTAATAGAAGACGTCCTCGCTGTCCGGGCCGTACATCCGGCGCAGACCGTCCTGCACGATGTGCGCGATCTCGAACCCGAACGCCGGGTCGTACGCCACGCACCCCGGGTTGGTCGAGGCGAGCAGCTGCGAGTGGCCGTCCGCGTGCTGGAGCCCCTCGCCGGTCAGAGTCGTACGGCCCGCGGTCGCACCCAGCACGAAACCGCGCGCCAGCTGGTCCGACATCTGCCAGAACTGGTCGCCGGTGCGCTGGAAACCGAACATCGAGTAGAAGACGTACACCGGGATCAGCGGCTCGCCGTGGGTGGCGTACGCCGAACCCGCCGCGATCAGCGAGGCCGTGCAGCCCGCCTCCGAGATGCCGTCGTGCAGCATCTGCCCGGTCGGGGACTCCTTGTACGCGAGCAGCAGTTCCCGGTCGACCGACTCGTACTGCTGGCCGAGCGGGTTGTAGATCTTCGCACTCGGGAAGAACGAGTCCATGCCGAAGGTGCGGTACTCGTCCGGCGCGATCAGCACGAACCGCTTACCGAGCTCCTTGTCCCGCATGAGGTCCTTGAGCAGTCGTACGAACGCCATGGTGGTGGCGATCGACTGCTGACCCGAGCCCTTCTTCACGGTCGCGTACGTCTTGTCGCCCGGCAGCGCGAGCGGCTTGGAGCGCACCACGCGCGTGGGGACGTAACCGCCGAGACCCCGTCGGCGGTCGTGCATGTACTGGATCTCCTCCGAGTCCCGGCCCGGGTGGTAGTACGGCGGCGCGCCGGACTCCAGCTCCTTGTCGGAGATCGGCAGGTGCAGCCGGTCGCGGAAGCCCTTGAGGTCGTCGACCGTCAGCTTCTTCATCTGGTGCGTGGCGTTGCGGCCCTCGAAGTTGGGGCCCAGCGTCCAGCCCTTGACGGTCTTCGCGAGGATGACCGTCGGCTGGCCCTTGTGCTCCACAGCCGCCTTGAAGGCCGCGTAGATCTTCTTGTGGTCGTGACCGCCGCGGCCCAGGTGCAGGATCTGGTCGTCGGTCATGCCCTCGACCATGGCGCGCAGCCGCTGGTCGTCGCCGAAGAAGTGGTCGCGGATGTAGCCCCCGGACTCGGTGGCGTAGGTCTGGAACTGGCCGTCCGGGGTGGTGTTCATCCGGTTGACGAGGATGCCGTCGCGGTCCTGCGCGAGCAGCGGGTCCCAGGTGCGGTCCCAGATCAGCTTGATGACGTTCCAGCCGGCGCCCCGGAAGACCGACTCCAGCTCCTGGATGACCTTGCCGTTGCCGCGCACCGGGCCGTCGAGGCGCTGGAGGTTGCAGTTGACGACGAAGGTGAGGTTGTCCAGGCCCTCGCGCGCGGCGATGGTGAGCTGGCCGAGCGACTCCGGCTCGTCCATCTCGCCGTCACCGAGGAACGCCCACACATGCGACTTCGACGTGTCGGCGATCTCGCGCGCGTGCATGTAGCGGTTCATCCGGGCCTGGTAGATCGCGCCGATCGGGCCGAGGCCCATCGACACGGTCGGGAACTCCCAGAAGTCCGGCATCAGGCGCGGGTGCGGGTACGAGGACAGGCCGTGCGGCGCCTTCGACTTCTCCTGGCGGAACGCGTCGAGGTTGGCCTCGCTGAGGCGGTCGAGCAGGAACGCGCGCGCGTAGATGCCCGGGGAGGCGTGGCCCTGGAAGAAGACCTGGTCGCCGCCGTCGCCCTCGTCCTTGCCGCGGAAGAAGTGGTTGAAGCCGACGTCGTAGAGGGACGCGGAGGAGGCGAAGGTGGCGATGTGGCCGCCGACGCCGATCCCGGGACGCTGGGCGCGCGAGACCATCACGGCCGCGTTCCACCGGGTGGCGTTCAGGATCTTCCGCTCGATCTCCTCGTTGCCCGGGAAGAACGGTTCAGCCCTGGTCGGGATGGTGTTCACGTAGTCCGTGCTGCGCATCTCGGGCACGGCCACGCGCTTCTCGCGGGCCCGCTCGATGAGCCGCAGCATCAGATAGCGGGCCCGCTCCCGGCCGCGCTCGTCCACGGCGGCGTCGAGGGAGTCGAGCCACTCCTGGGTTTCCTCGGGATCGAAGTCAGGAACCTGACTCGGAAGGCCGCCAATGATGATCGGGTTGCGATCGGATCCGGAAGCCACGCTGTTCCTTACCTGTCAGAGGGCCGTATTTCTGTATGTCTGCACCGCTCCCCATCGTGTACCTCGGGGGGCCAAACGTCATCTCTACTCCGGGGTAACCACGGCCTCCACACCCGGGTATGGTTCCCAAACACGCAAAGAGGGCAGAAAGGTGTGGCATGCGTCACGACGTGACCGCGATGATGTGCCTGGAGTTGCGGTGACACGTTCCAGAACGTCACCGTTTCGGCGGTCTGAAACGCCGGGTACTTGCGCGATCCGTCCCGCCCGTGTGGACTACGGCCAACGCTTCGCGCACGCGCGTGGCTTGAGACATACCCAAAGACAAGATCAGGAGGCACCCCGTGAGCGCGACCGCGGACCACGCGGAGACGAGCCCTGCCGTGAGGCTGGGGTTCCAGCCCGAGCAGGTGGTCCAGGAGATCGGCTACGACGACGACGTAGACCAGGAACTCCGCGAGGCCATCGAGGAAGTCATCGGCAGTGACCTTGTGGACGAGGACTACGACGACGTCGCCGATGCCGTGGTGCTCTGGTTCCGCGACGACGACGGCGATCTGACCGATGTGCTGGTGGACGCCACCACGTACATCGAGGAGGGCGGCTCGATCCTGCTGCTGACGCCGAAGACCGGCCGTGACGGCTATGTGGAGCCGAGTGACATCTCCGAAGCCGCGACGACGGCCGGGCTGTCCGCCTCCAAGAGCGTCAGTGTGGGCAAGGACTGGAGCGGCAGCCGACTGGTGACGCCCAAGGCGGCCAAGTCCAAGAAGTAGCCCCGTGGCAGCGGACGGGCCGGCGCGACCGGCCCGTCCGCTGCTGTGCGGTGATCGCTGCGTAGGGTGGTTCCGTAACCCGAACAGCCCCCGAAGGGACATCCACACGATGGCGATCCAGGTCGGCGAAAAGGCCCCCGACTTCGAGCTCAAGGACAACCACGGGCAGACCGTGAAGCTGTCCGACTTCCGTGGCAGCAAGAACGTCGTGCTGCTCTTCTACCCCTTCGCCTTCACCGGCGTGTGCACCGGTGAGCTGTGCGAGCTGCGTGACAACCTTCCGCAGTTCGCCGACCGCGACACCCAGCTGCTCGCCGTCTCCAACGACTCCATCCACACCCTGCGCGTCTTCGCCGAGCAGGAGGGCCTGGAGTACCCGCTGCTCAGCGACTTCTGGCCGCACGGCGAGGTCTCCCGCGCCTACGGTGTCTTCGCCGAGGACAAGGGCTGCGCGGTGCGCGGCACCTTCGTCATCGACAAGGAGGGCGTGGTCCGCTGGACCGTCGTCAACGCCCTGCCGGACGCCCGTGACCTGAACGAGTACGTCAAGGCGCTCGACACCCTGTGATTGTTCGCCTCCAGGGACTGCGTGGGGCGGGAACCCGTTACTAGGATCGAATCGTTGATCCGGCAGCATCTTCAAACAGCGAACCTATGGAGGACTCGTGGGAGTCAGCCTCAGCAAGGGCGGCAACGTATCGCTGACCAAGGAGGCCCCTGGCCTGACCGCGGTCATCGTCGGTCTGGGGTGGGACGTCCGCACCACGACCGGCACCGACTTCGACCTGGACGCCAGCGCGCTGCTGCTGAACGCGGCGGGCAAGGTCGCCAGCGACGCCAACTTCGTCTTCTTCAACAACCTCAAGAGCGCGGACGGCTCGGTCGAGCACACCGGCGACAACCTCACCGGTGAGGGCGAGGGCGACGACGAGCAGATCAAGGTGAACCTCGCCGCGGTCCCGGCCGACGTCGACAAGATCACCTTCCCGGTCTCGATCTACGACGCCGAGAACCGCCAGCAGTCCTTCGGCCAGGTGCGCAACGCGTTCATCCGCGTCGTCAACCAGGCCGGCGGCGCCGAGATCGCCCGCTACGACCTCTCGGAGGACGCGTCCACCGAGACCGCCATGGTCTTCGGCGAGCTCTACCGCAACGGCGCCGAGTGGAAGTTCCGCGCCATCGGCCAGGGCTACGCCTCGGGCCTGCGCGGCATCGCCCAGGACTTCGGCGTCAACGTCTGACGGGCCCCTCTGACGGCCGGGCGGGCCGCGTCGGTCTCCGCGCCGTCGCCACGCGGCCGACCGGTGCCCGGCGCGACCCGTTGCGGCCCGGACGGGGCAGTGAGGAGTCAGGGCCCCGCCCAGGTCGTACAGGGGTCTGTCTGGTCGGTCGGCTTCCGTGTGCTGTGCGGTGGGGGTGTGGGGCAGGGCTTCGGTTTTCTTCGTCCGTGGTGGGCGGGTGGCCGGTGTCTGGTGCGGTCCGTTGCGGCTGGGGCGGGGCAGTGAGGAGTCAGGGCCCCGCCCGGGTCGTACAGGGGTCTGTCTGGCTGGCCGGCTTCCGTGTGCTGTGCGGTGGGGGTGTGGGGCAGGGCTTCGGTTTTCTTCGTCCGTGGTGGGCGGGTGGCCGGTGTCTGGTGCGGTCCGTTGC